>JBDUBS010000261.1:0-7243 GCA_040003875.1 Acidimicrobiia bacterium
GGCCGCGGCAGGCGTGCTGCGCGGGGCCGGGGTGTCCGAGGTGCTCGGATCGGCGGCGGCGCGGCGTCCTTGACGCGGTGCGTAAGGTATCGGCACCGACCTGGGAGGCCGTGATTGGATGCGAACCCTGTGTTCGACGTCTCGCCATCCCGAAACGCGCGTTTGGCCGAGCTGCGGAACGCAATCCAAGCCGGTGCGTACGCCCCTGCTCCCGACGCCGTGGCGGAGTCGCTCGTCGGCTGGATCGCCACGCCGGACCAGTTCGATCGGTCGGTCAAGTTCCACGCGGTTGACGCCGATCGGAACAACACCGCAACGTCCCGACCAACGTGTGAAAAGGAACCACCAACTCGGAGGTGACGATGGACATCCTCGTAAGAGGTCGCAACGTCGAACTCGACCCTGATGTGATCGCAGTGGGGCGGCGCAAGCTCGCCCGACTCGAACGCTTGGCTCCGGACATCCGCCGGATCGAGGTCCAGTTCTCGGAGATCAAGAACCCACGGGTCTCCGATTGTGAGCAATGCGAAGTGATCGTCCATCTCAAGGGCACGTTCGTGAAAGCCCATGCCACCGCTGCGGATCTGCGGACCGCGCTCGACCGCGCCGTCGAGAAGACCGAACACCAGGTCTCGCGGCTGCACGAGAAGCGGATCGGCCGGTCCCACCCGCGACGGGAGTCGGCGAAGGCGGCGGTTCCCACCGAAGTGGCGGTTCCCATCGAATAGGTCGTGCGGCCCGATCCGGCGGGGGGCCGCCGGTACACTCGGCCCCGATGAGTCTGTTCGCAAAGCTGCTCAACGCGGGTGAAGGCCGAAAGCTGAAGCTCCTCCAGACGATCGCTCCGGAGGTGGCCGCGCACGAAGCCGAGATGGAGGTCCGTTCCGACGAGGAGCTGCGCGGCCTCACGGGCGTGTACAAGAGCCGTCTGGAACAGGGCGAGGATCTCGACGATCTCCTCGCGGAGACGTTCGCGACGGTGCGGGAGGCGGCCAAGCGCGTCCTCGGCCAGCGCCACTTCGACGTGCAGGTGATGGGTGGGGCGGCGCTCCACTTCGGGTGGATCGCCGAGATGAAGACCGGTGAGGGCAAGACCCTGGTCTCCACGTTGCCCGCCTACCTGAATGCGCTCGCGGGCGAGGGCGTCCACCTCGTCACCACCAACGACTATCTCGCCAAGCGTGACGCCGAATGGATGGGTCGCGTCCACCGGTTCCTCGGCCTCGAGGTCGGCGCAGTGCTCCCCGACATCGACGACCCGGACGAGAAGCGCAAGGCGTACGCGGCCGACATCACGTACGGCACCAACAACGAGTTCGGGTTCGACTATCTGCGCGACAACATGGCGGGCGCGCGTGAGGAGCAGGCCCAACGGTCGCACTTCTTCTCGATCGTCGACGAGGTGGACTCGATCCTGATCGACGAGGCCCGGACGCCGCTGATCATCTCGGGTCGGGCCGACGACGCGCAGGCGATGTACTTCCAGTTCGCGCGCATTGTGAAAGTGCTCCAGCGCGAGCGCGACTACGAGGTCGACGAAGCCAAGCGCACCGTCGTGCCGACCGAGGACGGCATCCACCGCGTCGAGGACGCGCTGGGCGTCGACAACCTGTACGAGCACGTGAACCAGAACTTCGTGCACCAACTGCAGGCCGCCCTCAAGGCGAAGGAACTGTTCAAGCCCGACGTCGACTACGTGGTCGCCGAGGGTGAGGTCAGGATCGTCGACGAGTTCACCGGTCGCATCCTCGAAGGTCGGCGCTGGAGCGACGGTCTGCACCAGGCGGTGGAGGCCAAGGAAGGCGTGCGCATCAAAGAGGAGAACCAGACCCTCGCCACCGTCACACTGCAGAACTACTTCAAGCTGTACGAGAAGCTCGCCGGCATGACCGGTACGGCCAACACCGAGGCCGGCGAGTTCATGCACACCTACGGCCTCGAGGTCGTGAGCATCCCGACCAACCGTTCGATGGTCCGCCTCGACGAGCCCGACCTGATCTACAAGACCGAGGACGCGAAGTTCGAGGCGCTCGCTGACGACATCAAGACGCGAACCGACGTGGGCCAGCCGGTGCTCGTCGGAACGATCTCGGTCGAACGGTCCGAGCACCTCGCCCGTCTGCTCGACAAACGCGGGATCCCGCACGCGGTCCTCAACGCCAAGAAGCACGAGCAGGAAGCCGAGGTCGTCACCCAGGCCGGGCGGATCGGGGCCGTGACCGTCGCCACCAACATGGCCGGTCGAGGCGTCGACATCCTGTTGGGCGGCAACCCCGAGGGCCTCGCCCGCCAGGAGATGCTCGCGGGTGGCACCGCGCCCGAGGCCGAACCGGAGCAGTACGGGGCGCTCGTCAAGCAGTTCAAGGCTCAGTGCGACGAGGAAGGCGACACGGTCCGTGAGCTCGGTGGGCTGTACGTGCTCGGGACCGAACGGCACGAGAGCCGTCGGATCGACAATCAGTTGCGCGGTCGTGCCGGTCGCCAGGGTGACCCGGGGGAGAGCCGCTTCTACCTCTCGCTCGAGGACGAGCTCATGCGGCTCTTCGCTACCGGGGCGATGAACTGGGTGATGGGCAAAGCGTTCCCCGACGACCTCCCGCTCGAGGCGAAGATGGTCACCAAAGCCATCGAGCGCGCGCAGCGGACGGTGGAGGACCGGAACTTCGAGATCCGCAAGGACGTCCTCAAGTACGACGAGGTGATGAACGAGCAACGCAAGATCATCTACCGCCGTCGCCAGCAGATCATCGATGGTGGTGACCTACGTGAAGAGTCGATCGACGCGATCGAGGGTGCGGTCGACCACGTGGTGAAGGTCGCGACCGAAGCGGGCGAGTTCTCGGAGGACTGGGATGTCGACGAGTTGATGCTCAGCGCCACCGACGTGTTCCCGGTGCGCGTCACTCGTGACCAGCTGGCCGGACTCAAGGATCCGGAAGAGGTCTTCGAGCTGCTCAACGGCGACGCCATCGCGCAGTACGAAGCGAAGGAAGACCAGATCGGCACCGAACAGCTCCGCGAGATCGAACGTCGGGTCATGCTCTCGGTGATCGACCAGCATTGGCGGGAACACCTCTACGAGATGGACTACCTCCGGGAGGGCATCAACCTCCGCGCGATGGGCCAGCAGGATCCGCTGGCCGAGTGGCAGCGTGAGGGCTTCGACATGTTCGAGGCGATGATGGAAGGCATCAAGGACGACTTCGTCCGGTACGTCTTTCGGCTCGAAGTGGTGGCCGACGACGCGCCGAGCGTGGTGCGCAACGTCCAGTACTCCGCCGCCGAGGACCCGGTGCAGGGCCAGAGTGGATTCGCGGCCGCGGCCGCCGCCGCCCCGGCCGACGACCTGGCCGCGCCGGCTCCCGTGGTCGAGGACGACACGCCCCAGCAGCCGGTGGCGGTCGAGAAGACCCCGGGCCGCAACGAGCCGTGCTACTGCGGCAGCGGCAAGAAGTACAAGCTCTGTCACGGCCGCTGAGTCCGACCCGATCTCATGCGTGATTTCTCGGACGACCTCGGTGCGGTGCGCAAACGCGTCGATGAGGCACGTGCGTACTTGCGCATCGCCGACCAGCGCGACCGTCTGAGTGAACTCGAGACCCAGGCGGCGGACCCGGGCCTGTGGGACGACCCCGACGCCGCGCGCCAGGTGACGAGCGAACTGGCCGGCGTGCGCGACGACATCGAACTCGTGGAAGGGCTCACCGGGCGCGTCGATGATCTGGACACCCTCTTCGAACTCGGCCGTGAGGAGTCCGACGAGAGCGTCGTACCCGAGATCGAAACCGGGATCGAGTCCTTGCGCACCGAACTCGACAAGCTCGAGTTGCGCGCGCTGTTCACCGGCGAGCACGACGAACGGGATGCGATCTGTCAGGTGAGTTCCGGTGCGGGCGGCACCGACGCGCAGGACTGGACCCAGATGCTCCTGCGAATGTTCAGCCGTTGGGCGGAGCGGCGCGGGTTCACCGTCGAGGTCGACGACATCAGTGAAGGCACCGAAGCCGGCATCAGCTCCGCGACCTTCACGGTGAAGGGCCGGTACGCCTACGGCATGCTCACGGGAGAGAAGGGCGTGCACCGGCTGATCCGCATCTCACCGTTCGATGGCAACGCCCGGCGCCAGACCGCGTTCGCGGCGTTCGACGCGGTGCCTGCACTCGACGTCGCCGAGGCGCCCGAGATCGACCCGTCCGACCTGCGCATCGACACCTTCCGCTCGTCGGGTGCCGGTGGGCAGCACGTGAACGTGACCGACTCGGCGATTCGGATCACCCACCTCCCGACCGGCATCGTGGTGTCATGTCAGAACCAGCGGTCGCAGCTCCAGAACAAGACCAAGGCGATGCAGATCCTCGCGGCACGACTCGCCGAGAAACAACGCGTCGACCAGCGCGCCGAGCTCGAGCAGCTGTCGGGGGAGAAGCGCGGTATCGATTTCGGCAGCCAGATCCGCACCTACACGCTGCACCCCTACCAGTTGGTGAAGGACGAGCGCACCCGGTACGAGACGGGCAACATCCAGGCGGTGCTCGACGGTGACCTCGACGGTCTGATCGAGGCGTTCCTCCAGTGGCGGCGCAGCGGCAACTGATTGCCGCGACCGATCCGTAGCGCTCGGTCAAACTGGCGAGACCACTGCTGACCTGGGCGTCTGGGCCTCCTGACCCAGACCGGAGCCGGGTCCCCGATAGCCTGATGTGCTCTCATGATTCGCTTCGAGAACGTCACCATGACCTACAAGGGCGACGTCACCGCCCTCCGGGATGTCAATCTCGACGTCGGCAAAGGTGAGTTCGTCTTCCTCGTCGGCCCTTCCGGTTCGGGGAAATCGACCTTCCTCCGGCTGCTGCTCCGCGACGAGACCCCCACCACTGGTCGCATCATCGTCGCCGGTCGCGATGTCACGGCCCTGTCGAAATGGAAGGTGCCCCAACTCCGGCGCAACATCGGTTGCATCTTCCAGGACTACAAACTGCTCCCGGGCAAGACGATCTACGAGAACGTCGCGTTCGCGTCCGACGTGATCGGCCGGCCGCAGCACATCACCAAGGCGCAGGTGCCTCAGATCCTCGATTTGGTCGGTCTCACGTCGAAACTCGATCGCTTTCCCGACGAACTGTCGGGTGGTGAGCAGCAACGGGTCTCGATCGCCCGCGCGTTCGTCAACCGGCCGCTCATCCTGCTCGCGGACGAACCCACCGGGAACCTGGACCCCCAGACCACGGTCGGCATCATGCGACTCCTCGACCGCATCAACCGCACCGGGACCACGGTCGTGATGGCCACCCACGACTCGCGCATCGTCGACACGATGCGCCGCCGCGTGCTCGAACTCGACCGCGGGTCGTTGGTCCGGGACCAAGCGCGCGGTATCTACGGCGTCGGAAGCTGAGGGACAGATGTTCGGAAGAGTGAGTTACTTCGCGCGCGAGACCTGGGTGTCGCTGCGACGGAACGTCTTGATGACGACCGCCGGCGTGATCACGGTCGCGGTGTCGTTGTGTGTGCTCGGCGGTGCGCTCCTCATGACACGGCTCGTCGACCACGGGACCCAGCGGTGGAAGGACGGGGTCGAGTTCGAGATCTTCATGAAGGTCGGGGCCACTACGCCCGAGACCAAGGCGGTACAGCGCGCGCTCGACGGCGATTCACGTGCCGGCGGCGATGTCGACCATTACAAGTTCCTCTCGAAGCAGGCCGCGTACAGTGAGTTCAAGCGGCTCTTCTCCGACCAGCCGCAACTGGTGTCGACCACCAGCGCCGCGGACCTCCCCGAATCGTTCCGCGTCGCTCCTCGGAAGGCCGAACTCACCAAGCAGGTGTCGGCCCGGTACAACAACCTGGGCGGCGTCGACTCCGTGGAGACGGCGGACAAGTCGGTCAAGGACCTGCTCACCACGAGTCGGTGGATCCGGATCGGTTTCCTCTCGATTTTTGCGGCGTTGCTGTTCGCGTCGCTGTTCCTCATCGTGAACACGATCCGCCTGGCCACGTTCGCCCGGCGGCGTGAGATCGAGGTGATGAAACTGGTGGGCGCGTCCAACTGGTTCGTGCGCGTGCCCTTCATGCTCGAAGGGATGGTGCAGGGGGTAGTGGGCGCGCTCGTGGGCGTCGCTGCGGTCTGGGGACTGCGCAAAGTACTCACCGACGCCATACCGACCACAACCAACACGTTTTGGCACGGTTGGTACGTCGGGCCGTCCGACGCGTTCCAGATCAGCCTGATGGTGCTGGTCCTGGGGGCCGGAATCGGTGCGATCGGCGCCGTGGTGGGGCTGCGCCGCTTCCTCGACGTCTGAGCACGGGCCCGCTCGCCCGCTGGCGCTCGTGCGCAAGGGGTCCGCAACCAGTGTTGCTGGTGTGGTTAGCGTCAACTCCTGATGTTACGGATTCGGGCCCTCGGTGCCCTGGGCGTGGCCCTGCTGCTGGCGCTCACGATCGCCCCGATCCCCGCCGGATCGGCTGCCCGCGAGCGGGCGCGCACCGCTACGCCGGCCCCCGATTTCGAGGCCGCGTCGAACGAGGAAGCCCAGGCCGTCGCCGCCGTCACCGCAGCCCGAGTCCAGCGTGCCGACCTCGAGGCTCGGGCCCACGAACTCGATGCGTCGGTGGCCCGCGCCGATGCGGCGATGCAGGCCCGGGCCGATGATCTCGCGCGGGTAGAACGCGCCCGGCGGGCCCTGGAGGCTCGGATCGCCGCCAGTCGCCTCAAGCTCGAAGCTGCCCACCAGCGGAGTGGTCGCAACGCCGCGTTGCTCTACCGCCAGGCCGGGGCCAGTGCGCCGCCGGCGCTCGCCGCGCTCGGCGGTGCGAAGTCGATCCACGACGCCTCGGCCGCGCGCCGGTATCTGTCGAACGTGGGGGAGCGGGTCGCGGCCGACCTCGACGCGGTGCGGATCGCCCATCTCGACGTCCTCGACGCGCAGCACGCGCTCACACTCCGGCGTCACACCCTTGCCGACGCCGCCCGAGCTGCGGCGGTCGAAGCCACCAACCTGCGCACCCTCCAGGCCGGCGAACGGCAGGCGGTCGACGCCGCTCGCAACGTCGAGGCCCACCTCGGCGTGGTCCTCGCGTCGGCGCAATCGCGCAAGGCCGAGTTCGAGCGCGCGGCCGCCGCCAATCGTGCCGCGTCGAGCGGCATCACCGACGTGTTACACGGACGGCCGGGCGGAGGAACCACGCCGGGCCGGTTCCGCTTCCCGGCCGACGGTCCGATCACCTCACCGTTCGGTGAACG
>JBDUBS010000049.1:0-2178 GCA_040003875.1 Acidimicrobiia bacterium
CCGCGAGATCATCGCCGACTCGGTCGAGTGTGTGATGCACTCCGAGCGCCTCGACGCGTTGGTGACCTTCGCCGGATGCGACAAGAGCCTGCCCGGCATGTTGATGGCGGCGGCCCGGATCAACCTGCCGTCGGCGTTCCTCTACGGCGGGTCGATTTTGCCCGGTCGCTACAAGGACCAGGCCCTCGACGTCGTGAGCGTGTTCGAGGCCGTCGGTGCGTGCGCGGCCGGAACGCTCACTGAGAACGAACTCGGCGAAATCGAGAAGCGCGCCTGTCCCACCGAGGGTTCGTGCGCGGGCATGTTCACCGCCAACACGATGGCGTCGGTGGGGGAGGCCATCGGGATGAGTCTCCCGGGGAGTGCATCGCCCGCGGCCGTCGACCGTCGCCGTGACGACTTCGCGTTCGAATCCGGCCGCGCGGTGATGAACCTCATCGAACGCAATATCCGGGCACGCGACATCATGACCAAGGAGGCGTTCGAGAACGCGATTTCCGTGGTCATGGCCCTCGGTGGTTCCACGAACGCCGTGCTCCACCTGCTCGCGATCGCCAACGAGGCGCGCGTGGACCTCGAACTCGACGACTTCAACCGGATCGGTGCTCGGGTCTCGCACATTGCCGACACCAAGCCCCACGGCCAGTACCACATGTTCGACATCGACCGCATCGGCGGCGTGCCCGTGGTGCTGAAGGAATTGCTCGACGCGGGCCTGCTCCACGGCGAGTGCATGACCGTCACCGGCAAGACCATGGCTGAGAACCTGGCGGAGATCGACCCGCCCGCGCCTGACGGTGAGGTGGTGCACCCACTCAACGCACCGATCAACGTGCAGGGTGGGATCGCGATTCTGCGCGGATCGATGGCGCCGAACGGCAGCGTGGTGAAGGTCGCCGGACTCGACAAACTGCTCTTCGACGGCACCGCGCGCGTTTTCGACGGCGAAGAGTTCGCGATGGAGGCGATCCTCGCCGGGAAGATCAACGCGGGCGACATCGTCGTCATCCGGTACGAGGGCCCGAAGGGTGGGCCGGGGATGCGGGAGATGCTCGCAGTGACCGGCGCGATGAAGGGCGCCGGCCGCGGCGCCGATACCGCGCTGATCACCGACGGTCGGTTCAGCGGTGGGACGCACGGCTTCTGTGTGGGGCATGTGGCGCCCGAAGCCGTCGACGGCGGCCCGATCGCGTTCGTGCGCGATGGCGACCGCATCGTGATCGACGCCGGCGCGCACACCATCGACCTGATGGTCGACGCCGCCGAAATCGAAGCCCGCAAGGCCGATTGGAAGCTGCCCGAACCGCGCTACACCAGCGGCTTCCTGGCCAAGTACGCCAAGCTGGCCCAGGGTGCAGAGACCGGCGCGATCACCAACTTCTGAACCAACTTGCGTCGCAAACCCGCGATAGTCGCGGGTTTGCGACGCAAGTTGGAGGGTGGAACGGGCGCGGCGGTCAGACTCGGGAGATGCCCGAGATGTTGGAAGCCGAGACCGCCCGGGTGCTCATCGCGGCCCGGGCCCTCGACCGCGAGATCGCGGACGTGTTCGCGCCCGACGCGTGGTTCCTCAAGCGGGGGCTCACTCCGGCGGCGGCGCGCACCGCGCTCCCGGGGAAGGCCCTGATCTCGGCGCGGCGGCGGGGGAAGTTGCTGCTCGCCGACACTGCGACACCTCGGACCGGCGTCGACGGACCGACCCTCGCGATGCACCTGGGGATGAGTGGTCGCATCTTGGTCGACGAGGAAGCCGCAGGCGATCCGCTGCTCTACGCGGCCAACGGTGACAACCCGGAGTGGCGTCGCTTCGGCCTGCGCTTCACCGACGGCGGTTCGCTGTACCTGCGGGACCCGCGGCGCCTCGGTGCGGTCGAACTCGATCCCGACGAGGAGCGGCTCGGGCCGGACGCGGCATCGGTCAAGCTCGCCTTCGTTCGTGACCTGCTCGATCACAGTCGCGCGCCGGTGAAGGCAGTGCTGATGGACCAGGCCCGTATCGCCGGGTTGGGGAACCTGCTGACCGACGAGGTGCTCTTTCGAGCCGGGATCGATCCCGCTCGGGTCGCGAACCAGTTGACCGACGACGAGCAGCGGGTGGTCGCGCGAGCGATCGGCACCACGATTCGTACGTTGGGCAAGCGGGGCGGATCACACACCGGCGATCACATGCCCGCTCGG
>JBDUBS010000401.1:0-2175 GCA_040003875.1 Acidimicrobiia bacterium
GGCCCGACCGAGGAGCGCCGCCGCCCGTTCCGATTCCTCGCGATCCGCGGCGATCGCGGCGAGGACGACGCCGCGCGCCGCGGCGGCAATCGGCAGGCCGTTCTTCGGGTCGACTCGGTTCCGGAACCGGCGAGAATGCCCGACCCGGTAGAGGTCCAGCGCTTCGGTGGCTGCCGCGATCGCTGCGTCGTCGCGGCCCTTGGTCCGGTGGATGACTGCCATTCCGGCGAGGGCGAGGAGCATGACCGGTTCGTTGCGCGATCGGCGGGAGCCGTCGAGTGCGCGCTGGCAGTTCGTCTCGGCCCGCGTCATCTCGCCTTCGTGGAGCAGCGCCCATCCCAGACGCGCATGCAAGGAACCGGTGAAGCCTCGGAGTCCGCATGCGTCGTTCGTGGCGATCGCGGTGTCCAACGCTCGGACTGCAGCGGCGTAGTCCCCGGCGCGCTCGTCGAACTCCGCGACGACGTCAAGCGTCATCGACAACATGACCGGCCGATCGATTCGGGAGAAGCCATCGCACGCGGCGCGATAGTGCACCTCCGCCGCGGCGAGGTCGCCGTCCAGCACCGCGAGCTTGCCCTGCGAGTACGAGCGGGCCGCGACCGCGAAGGGATCCTCCGGGGCGGTCCCGTAGAAGTCGATGACGATCTCGCGGCGGCGCCTCGCCTCCTCCACGTCGCCCCGCGCGTTGGCCTGCTCGGCGTAGAACGAGTTGGCGAGCACGGTCGAATCCACGTCGTCGTGGCGCCGGAAGATCTCGAGGGCAGCGACGAGGTCCTCGTCGCTGTGCTGGGGGAAGCCGGCCAAGAAGTCGAGGAGTCCCCGGCCGGTCAGGGCCAGCGCCCACGTGCGTTCGTCGACCTCGCCGTCACACGCGAAGGCGAGGTCGAGCCAGCGCTTGCCCTCGATCACCATGCCTTCCAACCAGTGGAACCAACTCGTGCCGCCCGCGATCGTCAACGCAGTCTCCGCATCGGCGGTCGCGACGGCCCACTCGAGCGCCGCCCGGAGGTTGTCGTGCTCCTGGTCGATCGCCGTCAGCCACGAGCGCTGCCGATCGCCCGTGTACGCGTTCGCGCTCTGCGCGCACAGCGCGGCGAAGTGTTTCGCCATGGCGTTGCGCACGGAGATGGCCTCGCCCCGCTCGGTAAGGCGTTCCATGCCGTACTCGGCCAGGGTCTGGAGTTGGGAGAACCGGAGCGCGGGGCCCGTCGGTACGGCAACGACCAACGACTTGTCGACGAGCGCCTGGAGATGATCGGCCAGGTCGGCGGGCGCGATCTCGTCATCGGCGCAGACTGCTTCTGCGGTCGCGAGGTCGCACCCACCCGGGAACACCGACAGTCGTTCGAAGACTCGCTGTTCGTCGTCGAAGAGCAGTTCGTAGCTCCAGTCGACCACCGCCCTCAGGGTTTGCTGGCGCGCCAACGCGGTGCGCGACCCGCCGGTGAGCAACCGGAACCGATC
Source organism: Acidimicrobiia bacterium (assembly GCA_040003875.1). Taxonomy (GTDB): domain Bacteria; phylum Actinomycetota; class Acidimicrobiia; order IMCC26256; family JAENVU01; genus JAENVU01. The sequence goes on from JBDUBS010000401.1 coordinate 1,468, forward strand.
GTTCAGCCGTTCGCTGATCTGCGGGAGTGGGAAGGCGCGGGTACGGGCCGCCGCGAGCTCGATGGCGAGGGGGAGCCCGTCGAGGCGGGCGCAGATGTCGGCGATCACCACACGGTCGTCATCGGAGAGTTCGAGCGCCGCGCCCGCGGCGTTGGCGCGGGTGACGAAGAGCGTCATCGCGTCGGCATTGGCGAGCGGAGGCACCGGCCAGACGGTTTCGCCGCCGACCCGCAATCCCTCGCGGCTCGTGGCGAGGATCCGCAGCGCCGGACATCGACCCAACAGGTCTTCGGCGACCTCGGCGGCCGTGGTGATCACGTGTTCGCAGTTGTCGAGCACGATCAAGAGCTCCCGGTCGCCGATCATCTCGGCCAACCGGCTCGGATCGGGCAGAGCAAGCGCCGCCGCGATTGCTTCACGGACCCCGGCAGGGTCGCCAACGGGCGCCAACTCCACCAGGCATCCACCGAAGGTCAGTCCGACGGCGACGGTCCGGGCCACGTCCAACCCAAGTCGCGTCTTGCCCACGCCGCCCGGCCCGACCAGCGTGACGAACCGGGCTTCGACCAGAAGTCGTTCGAGGTCGCGACGCTCGTCGTCGCGGCCGACCAACGTCGTCAGTGGCTCCGGGATGGTCGAGTGCGGTTCGGGCCGGGAAGGCGCCGCGCGCACGAAGACGGGCGGCGGGTCGAGCGACCGGTCCTGGTT
>JBDUBS010000709.1:0-7227 GCA_040003875.1 Acidimicrobiia bacterium
CACGTTGTGTGCGAGTGGCATCGTCGACCGTCAACTCGAGGACACGATCGAGTGGGCCAAGGTCACCAAACTCGCCGACGGACGTCGGGTTATCGATCAGGAGTGGGTGCAGCTCAACCTCGCTCGCGTGCACGCACGGCTCGACTACCTGCGCCTCGCCAACTGGAAGATCGCGGACGGCGCGACGCGCGGCGACGCGCTGAACCCCGCCGCCGCGTCGGCCATCAAGGTCTTCGGCACCGAGTTCTACCTCGAGGCGTTCCGGCTGCTGATGGAGGTGCTCGGCCCGGTCGCCCCGGTGAAGGGCGGCTCGCCGGAGGCGGTTCTGCGCGGCCGGCTGGAGGCCCGTACCCGGAGCATGCACATCCTCACCTTCGGTGGTGGCACCAACGAGATGCAACGGGATCTGATCGCGATCTTCGGGCTCGGCATGCCCGGATCACCGCGCTGACGCACGCTTCGAGATCGACGAGCCGACCACACGCAAGCAGAAGGACGAACCGATGGACTTCACCCTCACCGAAGACCAAGAAGACCTCCGGGGCCTGGCCCGAAAAATCCTGAGCGACCGGATGACCGTCTCGCATCTGCGCGAGCGCGATTTCAGCGACGAGTGGATCGACCGCGACACCTGGAAGGAACTCGCCAAGGCCAACGTGCTCGGCGTCGCCCTCCCCGAGTCGGTCGGTGGCCTCGGCTACGGCTACCTCGAGTTGTGTCTGATGCTTCAAGAGCAGGGTCGGGCCGTCGCGCCGTTGCCGATGCTGCACACGCTGGTGAGTTGCGCCGACACCGTGGACCGTTACGGGACCGACGAGCAGCGCGCCGGCCTGGGCCCGATCGTGGACGGAGACATGATCGTCACCGCGGCGCTCAGCGAGTTCGGGACGTCACCGTACGAGCCGACCACCACGGCGACGCGCGACGGTGAGCAGTGGCGTATCGATGGCAAGAAGGTGTGTGTCCCGATCGCACAACTGTGCGAACGGATCCTCGTGCCCGCTCGGGTCGGCGACGACATCGGGCTGTTTTTCGTGGCGACCGACCAGGCCGGTGTGACCCTCGAGCGCCAGGAGGTGACCAACCACGAGCCGCAGTTCGTGTTGCACCTCGACGGCGCGACGGTCGAAGACGACTACCGCATCGGTGAACTCGCCGACGGTCGGGCGATCCTGCGTTCGATCGTGCAGCGGACGATCGTCGGTATCTGTGCGATCGTCGCCGGCGCGTGCCAGGAGGCATTGCGTATCACCGCCGAGTACACGACGGTGCGCAAGCAGTTCGACCGCGCGATCGGCACTTTCCAGGCCGTCGGTCAGCGGTTGGCCGACGCGTACATCGACACGCAGGCGATCGAACTCACGATGCTGCAGGCGGCCACCAAACTCGCTGCCGGCCAGGACGCGAGCATGGAGGTGGCAACCGCCAAGTACTGGGCCGCCGAGGGCGGGAGCCGTGTGGTGCACGCCGCGCTGCACGTTCACGGCGGGATCTGCATCGACCTCGACTACCCGATCCACCGGTACTTCCAGTGGGTCAAGCAGCTCGAGTTCACCCTCGGCTCCGGGAACGAGCAACTCCACGAGTTGGGTCAGCTGATCGCCGCGTCATGACGACGCCCGCCGCGTCCGTCGCGCTCGAGCTGGACCGGCGGAAGTTCATCCGGGGCCTGATCCTGATCGGCGTGCTCGGCCTCGCGCTGCGATGCGTCGTCGTGGCGCTCGCGTCTCGTGCGCTGCCGTTCGGTGACGGCTTCTGGTACTTCATCGAAGCGCGGATCATCGCCGAAGGTCGCGGCTACCTGGCCCCGGGTCAGTTCGTGTTCAAGGGCCTCAACCTCGCGACCGCCGAGCACCCGCCGCTCTTCCCGTCGTTGCTCGCGGTCACCACCTTTCTGACCAGCGGCTCGGTGCTCGCGCTCCAGCTGACCACGGCATTCCTGAGCGCGCTCGGAGTGATCGTCATGGGTCTGCTCGGCCGGGCGGTCGCGGGTGCGCGCGTCGGGCTCGTGACCGCGCTGCTCGCCGCGGTCGCCCCCAACATCTGGGGCTACAACGAGCTGCTCCTGTCCGAGAGTCTCCTGGTGGCAACGGTCGGGCTGTTCCTGCTCTCGGTCTACCGGTATTGGGACCGCCCCACGATGCTCCGAGCCGTGGTCATGGGCGCCGCGCTGGCCCTCGCCACCTACACCCGGACCGAGGTCGTGTTTCTCGGCGCGTTCGTCGTGGTGCCGGTCGTGTTCATGCGCCGAGACCTGGAGGGACGAGCACCGCGTCTGCGCGCGTTGACCGCCGCCGGACTGGTGACGTTGGTGCTCATGGCACCATGGACGATCCGGAACCTCACGACGTTCGACGATCCCGTCCTCTTCAGCAACAACCAGGACTCGGTCGTCGCCGGCGCGAACTGTCTGTCGACGTATTACGGCGCAGGCCTCGGGTCGTGGGACATCTTCTGCAACACCCAGCACCTGCCCCAGCACCGGGATCAGAGTGTCGTGTTCTCGATCAGTCGCCGCCGGGGCATCAGCTTCGCCGAGAACCACGCGTCGCGGCTTCCGGTGGTGGTCGGTGCGCGCATCGGCCGGACCTGGGAGGTGTTCCGACCGTTCCAGGGTGCCGGCCACGACGGTCGGAGCTCCGCGGTGTGGATCGGGAGCACGGTCACGTTCTGGTTGCTGGTGATCACGGGTGCGTTCGGTGCGTGGCGGTTACGTCGGGAGCGGCGTCTCGTGTGGCCGTTGGTGGCGATGGTGCCGTTCGTGACGTTGATGGCTGCGTTCACGTACGGGTTGGTACGGCTGCGGATGCCGCTCGACGTCGCATTGCTCGTCCTCGCGGCGGTCGCGATCGAACGTTGGTTCACACAGGCCGTCACGAAGAGAGCGAATCGGCGGTCGCAGTCAGCGGCGCCGTCGCCTGCGTGACGTCGGCTGCCGCGCCGCAGACGACGATGTACTCCACGTTGCGCAGGCGGGATGCGACGCTCACGCGCGCGCCGGCCGGATTGAAGCCGCCGATCTGCGCGCCGACGTAGCGCTTCGAGTCGAACGCCAGCACCTCGACCGCACCGCGGGATCTGCACATCTCGAGCAGCTCGTCGTGCGCGATCCACGACTCGTCGTTGTAGGACACCACGACGAGGCGGGCGTCCACGCCGTCGATGCATTCCTGGAGTGCCACCGGCATCTCGCGTCGCCGGTTGAACCGACTGGTGCGGGCCCGGTCGCTCAACTCGAGCCGCTTGCGAGCGATCCCGTAGGGCTCCGGGTCGTCCCACGCCACCAACGTTTCCCACACGTGGTAGTTCGCTTCGTACCGGTGCTGGTTGTACGGCGGGTCGAGGTACGCAAAGTCGAACGTGCCGAGGGTCGGGAGCAGCTCGACCGCGTCGCCGCGGCACGCAAAGCCCGGGCCCGGGAGTAGATCGGGGCGGCGCAGCGTGAGCCGTTGATGTGCTCGCGGGGCCCACTCCTTCAGGTACGCCATTTGCACACCGGTGGTCGAGTCGACGCGGTCGGCGGCCTCGATGAGGCTGGTCAGCAGGATCGGGAAGTGGGGGTGGTCGCGGAAGCCCTCGAGCGCCGCGCGGATCGCGTCGATGCGCGCTCCGTTTTCGGGCCGGAAGAAGCGAGCGTCCTCACAGAACGTCCGCGTCACGTAGCCCGGTTCGGGCGCCAACGCATCGAGCATCGCGAGGTCGGCGTCGAGCGCGGCGAGGTCGAGCGTGTCGGCGTCCGTGGCGATGGCGCTCTGGGCGAAGGTGACGGCGTAACGAGCCCGGTCGACGGCGGTCACCATGCCCTCGCGACGTTTGAACTCCTGCGCCACGCGGGTCGTTCCGGTGAAGAGGTCGAGCGCGCGGCCGCCACCCGCGGCAGTGAAGAGATTGCCCAACACGCCGACGAGTCGTCGCTTGGAGCCCAGGTACTTGATCGGCACGCGCCGGCGACGGTACAAGGTCGGCCCGCCTAGCCTGCGCTTCCGTGCCGGATGCCCGCAATGACCCCAAGCAGTGGTGGGTCGGCCAGGTGCTCTACCAGGCCTACCCCCGTTCGTTCATGGACAGCGACGGCGACGGGATCGGTGACCTGCGCGGCGTGATGAGCCGGCTCGACCACCTGGCGGCCCTCGGGATCCGCGCACTGTGGTTGAGCCCGATCACCGTGTCGCCCAATGCGGACTTCGGTTACGACGTGGCCGACTACTACGACATCGACCCGTCGTTCGGCACTCTCGCCGACCTCGACGCGTTGGTGAAGGCGGCCGACCAGCGTGGCATCGGCATCGTGATGGATCTCGTGCCCAACCACACGAGCATCGAGCATCCGTGGTTCGAGGCCTCGCGATCGTCGCGCGAGGACCCGAAGCGCGACTGGTACGTGTGGGCCGACCCGGCACCCGATGGCGGTCCGCCGAACAACTGGGTGAGCGTGTTCGGCGGCGATGCGTGGACCTTCGACGCGCCGACCGGCCAGTACTACCTGCACAACTTCCTCGACGACCAGCCCGACCTCAACTGGTGGAACGAGGAGGTGCGGGTCCAGTTCGACCGGATCCTCAAGTACTGGTTCGACGCCGGAGTGGCGGGATTCCGGATCGACGTGGCGCACATGGTGATCAAGGACCGGCAACTGCGCGACAACCCGGTCGCCACCGAGACCGACTCGCCGATGGAGCAGATCCGCAAGCAACGCCAGGAGTTCAACTCGCTCCGGCCCGAAGTTCACGAGGTGCACCGGCGCTGGCGCGAGGTGGCGGATTCCTACGATCCGCCCAAGCTGCTGCTCGGCGAGACGTTCGTGGAACGACTCGACGACCTGTTCCCGTTCTTCGGGGACGGCACCGACGAACTGCATCTCGACTTCAACATCCCGTTCGCCCACGCGCGATTTGATGCCGTCGAACTCCTCGAGATGATCTCGCGCACCGAAGCCGCAATGCCCGAGGCCGGGACGCCGGTGTGGGTCGGGAGCAACCACGACATCTCGCGATTCCCCACCCGGTGGGCCGATGGCGACCCCGACCGCGCGCGGTGCGCGTTGCTGATGCTGCTCACGTTGCGCGGCACCGTCGTGCTCTACGAGGGCGACGAGATCGGCATGGTCGACACCGATGTTCCGCGTGGCGAACTCGTCGATCCGGTCGGCGTCCGGTTCTACCCGTACGCGGGCCGGGATCCGGTGCGTACGCCGATGCAATGGGAGAATGTTCCCGGTGGTGGCTTCACTGCCGAGGGAGTCACTCCGTGGTTGCGGTTCGGCGACCTCACTTGCAACGTCGCCGACCAGCAGGACGACCCCGACTCGTTCCTCACCCTCACGCACGACCTCATCGCCCTGCGATCCTCCACGCCCGACCTGACGACGGGTGCGTGGCGGGCGATCGACGCCCCCGCCGGCGTGCTCGCCTATCGGCGCGGCGACGCGACCGTCGTCGCACTCAACCTCGGTACCGCCCCCGCGACGATCGAAGGCCTCTCCGGCCGCATCACCATCGCCACCCACCGCCCCCGCGACGGCGAGCAGGTGGAAGGCGGCCTCTCACTGGCCCCGAACGAAGCCGCGATCATCAGGACCGACTGAAGGCACAGGTGGAAACGAACCCGCTCCCGAAGCGGAGCCTGCGGAGCTGAGCGGCCCGGGAGCGAGCCCCACGGAACGCATGACGTTCAGGAGTGCGAGCGGACGGGCCGAGAGGGCGCGTGGGAACCGGTCCAAGCGAGGAGGTCGTCGACGGGCCAGGCGTTGACGATGCGGTCGGGGCCGATCTCGGTCTCGGCCACCCGAGCGCAGCCGTAGCCGTGCCAGGCGAGTTGGCCGCGTGCGTGGGCGTCGGTGTCGATCGCGACTTTCACGCCCATCTCGTCGACCATCGCGAGCATGCGTCGTGGCGGGTCGAGCCGCTCGGGCCGACAGTTGACCTCGACTGCCTTGTCGAGTTCGCGACACGCGGCGAAGACCAACTCCGCGTCGAAGCTGCTCTCGGGCCGGCCGCGTCCCTTGATGAGCCGGCCGGTGCAGTGGCCGAGGATGTCCATGTGCGGGTTGGCAATCGCGGTGACCATGCGGGTGGTCATCGAGCGCGACTCCATCTTTAACGCCGAGTGCACGCTCGCGACGACGACGTCGAGTCGCGCGAGGAGTTCTTCGTCCTGGTCGAGGGCGCCGTCGTCGAGAATGTCGGTCTCGATCCCGGTGAGGATGCGGAACGGTGCGAGTTCGGCGTTGAGGGTGTCGATGAGGTCGAGTTGTTCGCGGAGTCGCTCGGGTTCCAGGCCGCGTGCGATCGAGAGATGCGGCGAATGGTCCGTGACCGCGAGGTAGTCGTGGCCGAGATCGGCCGCCGTGCGCGCCATCGCCTCGATCTCCGCGCCGCCGTCGGACCACTTCGTGTGCAAGTGGAGATCGCCGCGGAGCCATCCTCGCACCTCGTCGCCCGCGCTCAACTCGTCGGTCGTGGTGTCGAGCTCGAGTCGCTCGAGGTAGCTCGGCACCCCGCCGGCGTAGGCCTCGGTGATGACCCGGGCTGTCGTGTCGCCGATACCGGCGAGCTCCTTGAGGCCTCCGGATGCCGCCAGCGCCGCGATCTCGTCGTCCGGTGTGGTCGAGACGGTGTCGGCGGCGCGGCGGAAGGCCTCGACCTTGTACCGGGGGTCGCCGCGCAGCTCGAGCAGGTAGGCAATACGTTCGAGGGCGAGCAGCGGCTCCATGGCCGAAACGGTACTGCTGGGACCATCGCAGTGGGCCGCCCGCTACCCTGCGCCGATGGCTGACACAACAGATGTCGTATCCGTCGAGCGGGTCATCGCGTCGCTTCCCGAGCCCATTTTCGCCCTGTTGGCGGACCCGGCCCGTCACCGTGAGATCGACGGTTCGGGCACCGTTCGAGCCGCCAAATCGGGTGGTGGGGAGCAGGTGACCCTCGGCTCCAAGTTCGGGATGAGCATGAAAATGGGGTTGCCGTATTCGATGGAGAGCACCGTCATCGAGTTCGAACCCAACCGGCGGATCGCGTGGCAGACCCGGCCGCCGGGCGTCTTCGCCAACCTCGGTGGCGGGCGGATCTGGCGCTACGAGCTGGAGCCCCAGGGCGACGCGACGCTCGTGCGCGAGTCGTGGGACATCTCCGAGGAGAAGGTGAAGGCCATCGTGCGGCCGGCGGCCAACAAGACGCGCGAGGCGATGAAGAAGACCCTCGAACGGATTGCCGCCATCGTCGCTTCCTG
>JBDUBS010000581.1:0-2173 GCA_040003875.1 Acidimicrobiia bacterium
GTGGGTGATCGGCGGTTCTTCATGCGCATCCGTTTCGACCTCCTCGACGACGATCACGACCTCGCGTCGGTGGGGGCCGGCTTCGGCGCCATCGCCGCGAACTTCGGCATGGACTGGGCACTCGCCGATCCGGCGACCCCGACCCGCACGCTGATCCTCGTCTCACGATTCGGCCACTGCCTCAACGATCTGCTGTTCCGGTCCCGCTCCGGCGCGCTCAACATCGAGGTTCCGGCGGTGGTCTCGAACCACGAAGACCTGCGACCGCTTGTCGAAGAGGCGGGTATCGCCTTCCACCACGTAGCGGTGACCCCCGACACCAAACCCGACGCGGAACGCGCGTTGCTCGATCTCGTCGACGCGCACGAAATCGACCTGGTGGTGCTCGCCCGCTACATGCAGGTGTTGTCCAACGACACGTGCGCGCAGCTCGCCGGACGTGCGATCAACATCCACCACTCGTTTCTGCCGGCGTTCTCGGGCGCGCGTCCGTACCACCAGGCCCACGCGCGCGGCGTGAAACTCATCGGTGCCACCGCCCACTACGTGACGACCGAACTCGACGGCGGCCCGATCATCGAGCAGGACATCGCGCGGGTCGACCACTCGATGGGGTCCGAAGCGCTCGCCGCCGCCGGACGCGACGTCGAGGCTCAGGTGCTTGCCCGCGCCGTGAAGTGGCATTCCGAGCACCGAGTGCTCGTCAACGGCAACCGCACCGTGGTGGTCCGCTGAGTCGCGACGACTGCGTCAGGCCAGCCGGTCGGGACGCCGGCGCCGACCTTCGAGCGCGATCGGCGGTGCCGCGGCCAGCTCCGCCGAGTGGAGGAGGACTTTGTCGAGAATGTCGACGAGTTGTGACCGCTCGGCGGCGGTCAAAGCAGACATCATCGATTTCTCGACCTCACGAATCCCGGGCAGGACGCGGTCCGCGACGGCGCGGCCTTCAGGAGTGATCTCGATGAGCACGCTCCTCCGGTCGGCCGGGTTGACGGTCCGCCGAACCCAGCCGCGTCGTTCGAGGGCGTCGAGCGTCGCGGTCATGGTCGCCGAGGCGACCAGCACCCGCTCCGCGATCTCGGAGGGCGTGAGCGGTACCGCCGCACCGTCGAGCACGGCGAGCGCAGTGAAGACCGGCTGCTTCACGTCGACCGCCGAGAGGATGCACCGGTCGAGTTCACCGAGCATCGCGGTTCCGGTGCGGACGAGACTCGCGTACGCCTCGGTGCTCGACGCGTCACCGTCGGGGTATTCGTCGACAAAGTCGGCGTCCACGCGCACGGCCCCGCGCGCGCCGACGGAGGGGCGGCTCATGCCGCCCCTCCGCGCCGGACGCGAGTTGTCCTCAGACGCTCTCAAAGATCTCGATTCGCGGCGGACCGGCGACACCAGCCCGCTGCATGGCGTCGCCGAGCGCGGCATCGGCGGCGAAGGCCTCGGCCTGCGCGACCGTCGGGAACTCGTGGATCGCGACGACGTCGTTCCCGTCGGTGGGCAGGCGCAACACCCGGTCCTCGGTGCAACCGTGCTGGGCGCGCAGCGTGCCAACTTCGTCGTAGACGACCTTCCAGGCGTCGAAATCGGTGACCGGGTGGCGGACAATCAGTGTGCTGCTCATGGAATTCCCCCTGGAATACCGGGCTCGGGTGACTCCCGGCCGCTGCTGGAGCACCCTAGAGATGCTTTACCTCGGAGTCAAGTAATATCTCTCCGAACTAAATCAATACGGTGCGTCGACCCCACCCGTCTCCACGTAGACGGTCTTGCGTTGGGTGTAATGCTCAATTGCCGCCAGGCTGTTCTCACGACCGACGCCAGACTGTTTGACCCCACCGAACGGCACCTCGATCGGCGTCACGTTGTAGGTGTTGATCCACACGATGCCGGCTTCGAGCGCCGCGGCGACACGATGCCCCCGGGCGAGATCCCGCGTGAACACCCCCGCGGCGAGGCCGAACTCGGTGTCGTTGGCCCGGGCCACCACCTCCGCCTCGTCGTCGAAGGTCAGCACGCTCATCACCGGGCCGAAGATCTCCTCCCGAACGATGCTCATGGCGTCGGTGCACGCGGTGAACACGGTCGGCTCGACGAAGTTGCCCCCATCGAGCACTGCCGTCCCGGAAGCGCGCCCGCCCCCGCACACCACCGTCGCACCCGCGGCGACACCGGCGTC
>JBDUBS010000620.1:0-2170 GCA_040003875.1 Acidimicrobiia bacterium
CCTGATGGAGGTGATGGTCGGGCTCGAGGAGTCGGCCGACGCGCTGGGTGTCGGTGGGGTCATCGAGACGATGCTCGACCAGACCGGCTACCTGGCCGAGCTCGAAGTCGAGCGCAGCATCGAGGCGCAGGGCCGGATCGAGAACCTCGGTGAGCTCGTCGGCGTCGCGCGCGAGTTCGACGGCCAGCTCGACGGCGGCGACCTCTCGGGCCTGGCCGGGATCGCCGGCATCGAGGATCTCACCGCGCCACCCACCGGGCTGCTGCGCGTGCAGGCGTTCCTCGAGGCCATCTCGCTCGTCACCGATCTGGACGAGGCGAGCGGCGAGGAATCGGTCGTCACGCTCATGACCCTGCACACCGCCAAGGGGCTCGAGTTCCCAGTGGTGTTCCTCACCGGCCTCGAGGACGGCATCTTCCCGCACATGCGATCGCTCGGTGACCCCGACGAGCTCGAGGAGGAGCGCCGGCTCTGTTACGTGGGGATCACGCGCGCCGAGCAGCGGCTGTACCTCACTCACGCGTGGAGCCGGATGTTGTTCGGCTCGACCGACTACTACCCGCCGAGCCGGTTCCTCGCCGAGATCCCCGAAGCGTTGGTGCGAGCCCAGGGCCGGGCGCCGTCACGTGGGGGTGGGATCTCCGAGCATCGCAGTGCCGTGGCCGAGGCCGCGATGCGCGTGGAGCGCAACCCCACCGGCGCGCGCGGTGCCGAACAGATCGGCCTACGCATGGGCGACGACGTACGCCACGAGAAGTTCGGCGAAGGCGTGATCGTCAACATGCGTGGTGATGGCGACAAGACCGAGGCCACCGTCCGCTTCCGCGACGCCGGCGAGAAGACCCTCCTCCTCGCCTGGGCACCCCTCACGAAACTTTGATGACGCCATTGCGGCTCGTCCGCTCGCGCCCTGATGGAGCGGCTTCCGTGGGGACCGCTCCCGAGCTGTTCGTCTCCGCAAGCTCCGACTCAGGAGCCGGTCGATGACGCGGTGGTCGTCAACCCGCGGGAAGTACTTTCCTGAGTTCGACCATGAAGAGGCCCTTGCGGGGGCCGCTCGCCTGGGTGAACGTGCGGTAGCGCGCCATCTCGGTGATCTTCACCGGGCGGTCGTCGCACGTGAAGGTGTTCTTCGAACCCCGCCAACGCAGGGTGCACGCCGCGGGCTTGGGCTGGTGAACCAGCAGCGCGACCAGCTGGTGGTCCTCGACGGCAACCCAGAAGCCGTCGTCGCCGCTGAGTCCGGCGATATTGACCGGGCCGCCCTCGCGAACCGATCGATGGATCGCGTCCGCGAGACCGAACGGTTGGGGGACCTTGACGTTGGGGATCTTGCCCCGGGCGGTGATCGCGAGGATGGCGGCGGCGACGAGGATGCCGCCCACGAGCAGCGCGATCGCAGCCCCGAGGAGCAGGCGGAGGTCGGATCGACGCTGGGTCGGTCGGGGAGGCACCGACAGGGTGTACTCACGGATCGGGGACAGAGTCCAGCCGGGCGCCTGAGAGATGGCTCCGTTGGCCGGGCTCTGAGGCCGATCGCTAGGGTTCGGCCCGCATGCAGCGCCGGTATCGAGTGGTCATCGCCAAGCCCGGGCTCGACGGTCACGACCGCGGAGCCAAGGTCATCGCCCGCGCGCTGCGCGACGGTGGGTTCGAGGTGATCTATACCGGGTTGCACCAGACGCCGGAGCAGATCGCGGAGACCGCGCTGCAGGAGGATGCCGACGCGGTCGGGCTGTCGCTCCTCTCGGGTGCGCACATGACGTTGTTCCCGCGGGTGCTGGAGCTGCTCCACGAACGGGGCCTCGACGAGGTCGTCGTCTTCGGTGGCGGCATCATCCCCGACGCCGACATCCCGAAGCTCAAGGAGCAGGGTGTCGCGGAGCTGTTCACACCCGGTGCGACGCTCGCCTCGATCCACGAATGGCTCGAGGAGGCGCTCGACGCGCGGGAGGCCCAACCGGCCGGTTGATCACTTCGCCCGGTGCAGTGCCGGGCGGCGCACGTCCCCTTCGAGGAGTCCAGTGGATCTGTTCGAATATCAAGGCAAGCAGTTCTTCGCGCGGTACGGGATCCCCGTCTCCGACGGCGAGGCCGTGACCACGGTGGACGACGCCGTTGCGGCGGCGGACCGGATCGGCTACCCGGTGGTGGTCAAAGCGCAGGTCCA
>JBDUBS010000655.1:0-7209 GCA_040003875.1 Acidimicrobiia bacterium
AGATTTTCAGCGTGCCCAGTGACACGCGCGATTCGGGAGAGCGGTGGTGTCACCGGCCGTAGCATGACGCCATGACCTGTCCCTCCTGTGGCGGAACCGCGCCGCTCGGCGCTCGGTTCTGCCCCTCGTGTGGGCACGCTCTCATCAGCCGACACGACGAACGTCGGGTCGCCACGGTGCTCTTCGCCGACCTCGTCGGGTTCACCCGACTCTCCGAGACGGCCGACCCGGAACAGATCAAGAACATCGTCGACCAGTGCTTCGAGCGGCTCGCGGCCGAGGTCGTCTCGTACGGCGGGCAGGTCGACAAGGTCATCGGCGACGCGCTCGTCGCCATCTTCGGTGCGCCCGTCGCCCACGAGGACGACGCCGAGCGCGCGGTCCGCGCCGGACTGCGGATGCAGGAGCGGCTCGACCAGCTCTGCGGCGAGACGGGCCTCGAACTGCGTATGCGCATCGGCATCAACACGGGCGAGGTGCTCGTCGGCGCGCTGCGAGCGGGTGGTGACTACACCGCGATGGGCGACGTCGTGAACACGGCGAGCCGGCTCCAGACCATCGCGTCTCCGGGCCAGGTGGTCGTCGGCCCCGTGACCCACGCCGCGACCCGAGCCGCAGTGCGCTACGAGCCGCTTGGCGCCCTGACCGTGAAGGGACGCGAAGGAACGGTCGACGCGTGGCATGCCGTCGCCGCGCTCGCACCTCCCGGCTCGCGGCGAGCGCGGCCCCAGACCCCGATGGTGGGGCGCGACGACGAACTGGTGGTGCTGCGCGCGTCGCTCACCACGGCGATCACCCGGACGCGCACGCACTTCATCCTCGTCGTGGGCGAGGCCGGGGTCGGCAAGACTCGCATCGCCGCCGAACTCGGCCGAGAAGCCGAGACGAGCTACGACGCCCGAGTCCTGACCGGCCAGTGCATCCCGTACGGCGAGACCGACGCCTGGTACCCGATCGGCTCGATGATCGCGAGCGTCTGTTGCGTCGGGCTCGACGACGACACCGAGATCCAGACCGCGGCCGCGCACCATGCGGTCGCGAACGCGCTCCAGCTGCCGCCCGAGGATCCCGAGGTCCGCCGCATCGCCGACGGGCTGCTCGTCCTCATGGGTCGGCCGGTCCGTTCCGACGCCGTCGACCCCGGCCGCGCCCACGAGGACGCCCTACGCGCCGGGCTCGCGTTCTTGGGCGCGCTCGCCGAGGAGCGCCCGCTCGTCTTGATCCTCTCGGACCTGCACTGGGCGGATCCGGAGCTGCTCGAGTTCCTCCCCCGCCTCCTCCAGCGACTGAGCGGGCTCCCCGCGGTCGTCCTCGCGACCGCGCGCGCCGAGTTCGCCGAGGAGTGGTCACCACCGCCGGGTCGTCACAACGTGGTCAACGTCTATCTCGATCCACTCGGCGCGGAAGACACCGACGAACTCCTCGCTGCGCTCATGCCTGACACCTCGCCCGAGGTGCGGGCCTCGCTCCGGGACCGCTCGGGTGGCAACCCGTTCTTCGTCGAGGAACTCGCCGCCATGACCTGCGACAGCGAGACCGGCACCTCCGAGCTGCCCGCCACCCTGCACGGCCTGATCGCGGCACGGCTCGACCGACTCCCGCTCGCCGACCGCACGGTGCTCGAGGACGCCGCGGTCATCGGGGTCAACGGACCGGTGTCCTTGGTGGAAGTGTTGGCCGAGACCCACGGCGCCGATGCAGCCCTGACCTTGGTGCGGCTCGCCGACGCGGGTCTGCTCGAACTCACCGGCGACGAGTTCTCGTTCCGGAACGAGCTGACCCGTGAGATCGCGTACGGCACCCTGACCAAGGCGGCCCGCGCCGAACGCCACGGCCTCCTCGCCAAGACCATCGCGGCCGAGGGCGAACGCACCGGACGAATCGAGGAGGTCATGGACCGCCTCGGGTACCACTTCAACCGGGCGGCGTCGCTACGGGGTGAGCTCGGGACCGGCGAGGGCATGCATCCCGAGATGGCCCGCCAGGCCGCTTCGTTCCTCGCCCGCGCCGCCCGGCGTGCCGAGCAACGCGAGAACTGGAAGCTCGCCGACGTGTACCTGACCGAAGCGCTCCACCTCGTCGATCCGAGCGAGCGCACCGAGCAACTCGGCCTCTTCCTCGCTCGGGCACGAGCGCGCGCGGAACAGCGGGAGACGGCCGGCGCCCGCGACGACCTCGCGCTCGTCGACCGCCTGGCTCGCGAACTCGACGACGCGCGTGCCCACGCGTCGGCCACGACCATCCTCGGCGATGTGCAGTACAAGGAAGGCGACCTCACCACGGCCACCGCCACGCTCGACCGCGCGGTCGACCAATGGCGTGGACTCGGTGACACCTACGGCCTCGCCGAGGCATTGCGTTTCGCCGGGATGACCGCGCTGTTCCGCGGCAAGCTCGACGAAGCGCGCGCGCGGATCGAGGAAGCGCTCGCGCTCTTCCGCGGTGCCCACGATCTGCGCGGTGAGGCGTGGGCCCTCCAGAATCTCGCGTGGATGGCCTTCATCGAAGGCGAGTACGTGAAGGCCGAGAAACGACTCGAGGTCTCGGCCGCGACCTTCGGCGAGATCGGCGACTGGGGCGGGGTTGCGTGGGCCCTCGGACTGCTCGCGTGGGTCCGGTTCACCCAGGGCCGACTCGAGGAGGCTCGCGACCTCGCGGTCCGCATGGAGCAGGAGTCCCAGGAACTCGGGAACCGCTGGGCCGGCGCCATGATGAACGTCCTCCTCGCGAACATCAGCCTCTGGTCCGGGGATCCCCACGCCGCAATCGAGCAGGCCCGGGCGGCACTCGAGGTCTTCCGCACCCTCACCGATCCCTGGGGCGAACTCCAGGCCATGGCACCGCTCATCCTTGCGACGACGGTCACCGGCCGCTACGGCACGGCGCAGGCCCTGATCGACGAGGTCGAGACCGTCGGGTTCCAGGTGGTCGACGAGACCATGTCGAAGTTCCCGTCCATGGTGCGGGTCGCCATCGCCGCGCTTGCCGGAGACGACCGCGCCTACGACTTGGCCCGTACCCACCTGGCTGATCTCGGTGGCCAGCGGTTCGTCAACGACGAACAACGGATGCTCCTCGGACTGACCTGTCTGCAGCACGGCGCGGTCGACGAGGCGCTCGACGTGCTCGAGCACGCCCGGAAGATCGCGTTCGGCGCGGGGAGCGACGTGGCGACCAACGTCACCTACGCGATGACGCTGATCGCCGCGGGACGGCCGGAGGAGGCGCTCACGGTCTGCGCCGAGATCGAGGGCACGCTCGTCACCTACGCGGATCGATGGCGCCACGGCGTCGCCCGGGCGTTCGCCGCCGCGGGAGTCGGCGACCGCACCGCGGCAGACGCCGCCATGACCCAGGTACTCGACACGATCGACGAGACCGACGCCATGCTCGACCGGGCGCTGGTTCGCATGGCCGCCGCCGTGCTCTGGGCCGACGCCGATCGTGGGGTTGCGGCCCATGCCGGTGCCCGTGACCTGCTCGATGCATCGGAGATGGATGCCGCGGGTTGGGCTCGCCTGTTCGGCCTGCTTGCACCCCGGTAGTCCCGGACTCCGACCGAACGGCTTGTCGCACAGCACCGCCTTGCCGGCGTCGAGCGCAGTGCGCACCGTATCGAGGTGGAGTTCCGGTGGCGCATGCACCGCATCGCTCGCTCACTCCGCGAACGTCGCGTTCGGGTCGGGGTCGGTCGCATCGACGCCGAAGTGGAACCGGGCGAGGAAGTAGTGCCCGAGCGGACCGATCCCGAACGCAAAGACCAGCGTGCCGATGCCGATGTCGCCGCCGAGGACGAACCCTCCGACGAGTGCCCCGAGTTCGATCATGGTCCGCACGATCCACAGCGGGTACCCACGGGCCGAGATACCCGTCATGAGACCATCGCGTGGGCCGGGTCCGAGCCCGCACCCGATGTAGAGGCCCACACCGAACGCAGTGACGAAGACTCCGCCGACGAGCAGCGCCCATTGCACGGCGACGGTGTGGGTCACCGGGATCGCGTCGAACACGCCGTTGGTGATGAAACCGACGGTCAGTGTGTTCAGGATCGTCCCCACCCCCGGGCGCTGCCGCAGCGGGATCCAGACCAGGAGCACGACGAGGCCGAGCAGCACGACCACCTCACCGAAGCTGAGCCCGGTGTGCCGCGCAATGCCCTGGTGGAGGACGTCCCACGGGCTCACGCCGAGCTTGGCGCGCAATGTGCACGCGATCCCGACGCCGAGGAGGACCAGGCCGACGAGGAGGCGGGGCAACCGGCGGCGCATCTCGGCCACGTCGCGGAACCGGATGACGGCGTAGCTCGGGGCGGGCGACGTCGGGCGGGTGCTCACCCCCGCGATGTTCGCAGGTCGGCGGCCGACGCCGGATCGAGAAACACCTGTGCGTGCGGCGTCAGCTGCAGGATCGACGCCGGACACGCGGTCGTGACGGGACCGTCGAGCGCGGCGGCCACGGGTCGGGCCTTGCGTGACTCGGGCGCGATCACGATCACGGACCGAGCCCGCAACAATGCCGGAATCGTGACGGTGATGGCGCGGGGAGGCACCTCGTCGACGCGGGCGAAGTGTCCTTCCCCCACCTGTTGCGCCCGGCAGGCCGCGTCGAGTTCGACCACCTTCACCGGCTGCGGATCGGAGAAGTCGGCGACCGGCGGATCATTGAACGCGAGATGTCCGTTCTCGCCGATGCCCATGACGCACAGGTCCAGCGGATGATCGGCGAGGAGCGCCGCGTAGCGGTCGCATTCCGCTTTCGGGTCGGCCCGACCGTCGATCAGATGGAACTCGCGCAGCGACACGCGTTCGATGATCTTCTCCTGCATGTATCGAGCGAAGCTCGCCGGATGGTCAGGCCCGATCCCCACGTACTCGTCCATGTGCAAACCGACGAGCCGCTCCCACTCAACACGGCCAGATGCGACGAGCCGGTCGAGGAAGTCGAACTGGGAGTTGCCGGAGGCAAACATCACATTGGCGACGCCCCGCTCCCGGACCGCGGTCGTGATCGCTTCACTGGCGACCGCGACCGCGAGCGTGGCGAGGGCAGCCGCGTCGGCGCTGATGTGGACCGTGGCGCCGCCGCTCACGCGAACTGTGGGAGCCACTCGGCGGTGGCGACGAGGAGTTCGTCGGTCATGCGTTCGAGACCTCGAGGAGCAAGCGGCTCGCACCACCGCGCTGCTTCCGCGCCGGCCTCGACCGAGACGGCGTCGCCGAGCACGCCCTGGTGCACGATCGTGCCTTCGTGGTCGCGTGGAAGTTGGCCCGAGGTCCGAGCACGACGACCGTGCACGACGACCGCGTCGAGCGGGTCGTGCGGCGGGTACGGACCTGGGAGAACGATGCCCAGACTCGTCAGGCGCGCCGCGACCGACGTCACAGCCACCGTTCCAAGAACTCGACTGTGGACGAACCGTCCCACCGGTGCCCACCTTCGAAGACGTGGTGCTCGAACACGTCGTTCGGAGCCCGCATGGCCCGGTACACGCCATCGAGTTCGGCCACCGCCGCGCGCGCCTCCTCCACGGGGAAGAGCGGATCGTCGGTCCCGGATTCGATGAGGAGTGCCCGGGGCGCAACCAGCGCACCGATATCCACATGCTCGATCACCCCCAGCATGCCGAAGAGCACCTGGGAGCCACACAGGTTGTACGGCACGC
This sequence comes from Acidimicrobiia bacterium, assembly GCA_040003875.1. GTDB lineage: Bacteria > Actinomycetota > Acidimicrobiia > IMCC26256 > JAENVU01 > JAENVU01. The sequence continues at coordinate 5,663 of JBDUBS010000655.1, forward strand.
GGTGGGCAACGCGCCACGACGAGAAGTAGCCGGACACCACCGCGGCGCGGATCCGGGTGTCCCACGCCGCCAGGAAGAGGGCGGCCGTCGCGCCGTACGAGAACCCGACCGCGCCGATGCGCGCCGGATCGACGAGGTGATGATCCTCGAGCAGGTCGATCGCGGCGACGAGGTCATGGACGTTCGCGGTGAGCGGGTTCCGACCCGCAGCAACCGCGGCGACGAGATTGGCGTCGCACAGGTACTTGTCGTCGGGTGCCCAATCGGCACGCTCGCCGAAGCACCGGAGGTCCGGCGCGAGCACCACGTACCCGGCTTCGACCACTTGCCGCGCGTAGTCCCCCGCCGGTTCCCCCGCGTCCGGTGCGTCCGTGAGGCCGACCACCTCGTCCTTGCCAGGACCGTGGCCGTGAATGGCGATCACCGCGGGCCCGGGTCGGCGGCGACCGGTCGGCACCAGTAGGTAGGCCGGCACACTCATCGTGGTCTCGGTGTCGAACACGATCCGATCCCGTGTGTACGGGCCGCAATCGACGGGATCCGACACCTCGACGTTCAGCGGGACCCGTTGTGGGAACTCCCCGAAGAGGTCGGTGAGGCGACCGCGGGTGCGGGCCCGCCAACCAGGTACGGACACGGCATTGGTCGGGACCTGTTCCTCCCGGCGGACCGCCTCCAACTCCAACATGGCCTGGGCCCACGGCGAGAAATTCCGACGGATGTGGGGCGGACTCACCCAGTCGTCGTCGTCTTCGACCTCGACGACGAATCCGTCGCTCTCTCCATCGCCGCCGTCGGCCACTCAATCCCCTCGTCGTTCGCGCGCGGCCAGCGCCCATCGCAGACCGCCGTGCACATGACGAAGGTAGGTCGGGCTCTCCCACGCGGCGGGGAAATGCCCGAGCGCGGTCGAGAACACGCGGCCCGCTCCTTCGGTGTGGCACCAGGCCAGCGGGTAGCCGAACGGCGGAGGAACTGCCCCGGGCGCATGACGCGCGGAACGAGATCTTCGAGTTCCGCGATCTGCGCCACCGCCGTCGCGGCCTGACCGAGCACGCCGTGGACTCCCGCCGGACCGTCTGCATCGGGCGCAACCTGGTGCACGAACAGCAGCTCGGACCCCGGCACGGGCGTCACCGTACGGACCACCACGTGTAGCGTCAACCGCCATGCAGGTGGGCTTCATCGGACTCGGCGCGATGGGGCTGCCCATGGTCCGACACCTCGTCGAGGCCGGCCACGTGGTGACCGTCGCGTCGCGGCGCCGGGCTTCATGACCGACCTCATGGCGAAGGATCTCGATCTCGCGATCAACTACGCAGCGCGGACGGGCTCGCCACTGCTCTCCTCGGGTCTGGTGCGTCAACTGCTCGGTGCGGCGAGCGCCGCGGGGTACGGACGCGAGGACTTCTCCGCGCTCGCCAAGGCGGTCCGCGGGCTCGCCGGCGAGTGAGCATCGTCCTCACGCTCGATCTCGGTACCAGCACCACGAAGGCCGCACTCTGGAGTGGCACCGAACTCGTCGGCCTCCAACGCGCGCCGCTGCT
>JBDUBS010000676.1:0-2167 GCA_040003875.1 Acidimicrobiia bacterium
GGCAAGACGATCACCGAGTACGACGACCACCTCTTCTGCATGATCACGATGAACCACCACCCGCTGCACACCGACGCCTGGTACGCCGAGACCCAGACCCAGTTCGGCAAGAACGTGGTCGTCGGCAACCTCGTGTACTCGCTCGTGCTCGGGATGAGCGTGCCCGACGTCTCGGGCCTCGCGATCGCAAACCTCGAGATCGAAACCCTGCAGCACAAGCGGCCCACCTTCCACGGCGACACCATCTACGCGGAGACGCGGGTGCTCGACAAGAAGGAGAGTTCGAGCAAGCCCGATCGCGGCATCGTGAGCGTGGAGACATTCGGGTACAACCAGCGCGGCGAAGAGGTCTGTTACTTCAAGCGCAAGGTCATGGTCCCCAAGCGCGAATCGGCGCAGCCCCGCCGGCGGCCGTACGCCACCGACTGACCAACCGACTGACCAACCGGCCGATCCGACTCAGCTGAGGTGGACGGGCACCGCGGCCATGCCGTGGCTGACCCGCCAGCGGTTCATCTCGGAGATCTCACCGCGCTGCCCATCGGCCATCGAGGCGGCCCACCGCTTCACGGCCGCGGTGATCGCGTGCGGCCCGGCGTAGTCGGCCATGTGGATGCCCCCAGCGTGATGGTCGATCATGAGGCGCGTGAACTCCTGATCGAGCGCGTCGCCGCGGGCGGCGGCCAACGTCGCGAGTTGCGACTTCGTCGCCAGACCCGGCATGTCGGCCCGGGGTACGCGCATGCCCATCCAGCCCATCGCCGTGCCGTCCTCGGTGCCGGCCTGGTGCCACGTGGTGAGGTACTCGCCCATCATCCCGATCTCGGACGACTGATAGGTGACGATCTCGCCCGCGATCTGACGGAGCAGCGGATCGGTGCCGTGGGCGAGGTAGGTGAACGCCATCGAAATCGCCTGGTTGTGGTGCGTGCTCATGTCCTGGAAAAAGCCGACGTCGACCGAGCCGTGGCCGGGCACGGTCGGGTCACCCTGGGCCCGGCCGATCCGCCACCCGACCGCACTGCCGAGTACCAGCGCCGCGACGAGGAGGGCGATCCACAGGCCCCTCCCGGTGGTGCGGTCACGCCCGCCGTCGTCACCAGGTTCGTCGTCACCAGGTTCGTCGTCCGGTGCTCCGGGGTCCACTGGTCCCGACCCGCTGAGCGGCTTTTCGGCGGCGATCGTCATGCCGACAAGTCTGACGCGCCCGTCGGCCCCGATCCGTGCACGGCGTCGGCACAGTCGTGACATTCGAGTTCGATGGTGGTGTGGTCGATCCCGAACTCGGAGCTCACCAACTCTCGGAGCCGGTTGCCGACGAGCTGCGCGTCGTGCAGCGACGGCTCGCCGGTGAGCACGACGTGGACCGAGAGTGCCGCACTCTCCGAACCGAGGGACCAGACGTGGAGATGATGGACCGCCTCCACCTCGGGTTGGGCTCGGAGCGCAGTCTCGATCACCACCGAGTCGACCCCGCGGGGCGCGCGTTCGAGGAGCACACTCGTCGCATCGCGCAGGAGCCCCCAGGTGGCGAGGAGGACGAGCGCGGTGATGGCGAGCGAGATCGCCGGGTCGGCCCAGTCAGCGCCGGTCGTGGCCACGACCACGCCCGCGACGACCACACCGAGCGAACCGATCGCGTCCGACACCAGGTGGAGGAACGCCCCGCGGAGGTTGAGGTTCCCGCCGCTGACCCGACCGACGGCCCAGGCGCTGCCGGCGTTCACGACGAGGGCCAGGGCTCCGACCACCGCGACCCCGACACCGTCGACCGAATGGGGTTCGGAGAATCGGCGGACGGCCTCCCAGACGATCCAGGCGGACGCAGCGACGAGCAACATCGCGTTGGCGAGTGCGGCGAGCACTTCGGCCCGAGCCCAGCCGTACGTGGTCCGGGCCGATGCCGGACGGGCGCTGATCAGCAGCGCGGTCAGCGACAGTCCGAGCGCGAGCACGTCGGTGGCGAGATGGGCGGTGTCGGCGAGGAGCGCGAGCGAACCGAACGTGACGGCGGTGACGAGTTGCACCACGAGCAGGGCGGCGTTGGCGGCGAGCGCGAGGGTGAGCGCACGTCGGCGGGCATCGGGACTCGCCGTCGCCGTCGAGCCCGGTGCGTGATGGTGCCCGGTCACGCGGTCCACGGTACCGGCCATTCTGACAATGCGTC
>JBDUBS010000529.1:0-7190 GCA_040003875.1 Acidimicrobiia bacterium
CGCCACCAAGTCGGGACCCGGCCGGCCTTCGGGTCCGGTCAGCTTGGAGTCGGTCCCGGTCCACTGCGTCCACAGTTCGTCGTAGTCGGCGTGCCCGCGGTGGTCGTCGCCGTGCTTCATCCCGGGCGCGATGTAACCGGGTTCGACGATCACGATCCGCACCCCGAAGTGACCCAACTCATAGTGCAGGGTCTCGGAGAGTGCCTCGAGCGCGTACTTCGATGCTGCGTACGGTCCTTCGAGCGGCGTGGCCACGCGACCCTGCACGCTCGAGACGTTGACGACCACACCGCTCCCTCGTGCCCGCCAGGCTTTCGCCACGGCTTGGACCATGCGCAGCGGTCCGACGGTGTTGGTGTCGAGCACGCGGTGCATCTGGTCGAGGGGATAGTCGTCGAGGGGACCGGCGCCGATGATCGCCGCGTTGTTGACGATGGCATCGAGTTCTCCGGCCGCGTCGATACACGCCGTGACCGATGTGTCGCTGGTGACGTCGAGTTCGTGCACCCGGACGCCTTCGAGATCAACCAGGAGTTCGGGGTTGCGCGCAGTGGCGACGACGTCGTGGCCGCGTCCGGCCAACTCGACCACCGTGGCCCGGCCGATGGCGCGTCCTGCGCCCGTCACCAAGATCCGCATCGGCGGATCGTACGGGCTGGTGCGAGTGTTCCGCGCCTCGCGTCGTTCCGGGCGAGATCCGGACCGGCACCGCCCCGCCGCGTTGCTCACAGAACCATCACATGGGCATCGCGGTTTCAGCATCGACGACATGGGAGCATCACGGCATGGAGAAGGGCACCGTGCTCGTCGTCGAGGACGAACCCAACATCGCCGACCTGGTCGACCTGTACCTCAGCCGTGAGGGTTTCCGGGTAGTGAAGAAGGCCACCGGCGAGGACGGACTCATCGCGGTGCGCGACCAGCGGCCACGTTTGGTGGTGCTCGACGTCGGGCTGCCGGACATCGACGGGCTCGAGGTGTGTCGCCGGATCCGGGCCACCAACGCGATCCCGATCATCTTCCTCACCGCGCGCGCCGACGAGATCGATCGCATCCTCGGGCTGGAGCTCGGGGGCGACGACTACCTGACCAAGCCGTTCTCGCCCGCCGAGCTCGTCGCGCGCGTGAAGGCGGTCCTGCGGCGCACCGACGGATCCCAATCGGCCGAGATCGTCCAGGCCGGCACCGCGGTCGTCGACGTCGGACGGCGCGAGATCAGGGTGGACGACGCGCCCGTCGACTTCACCACCAAGGAGTTCGAACTCCTCCGGTTCCTCGCCGACCGTCCCGGGCTGGCGATGAGTCGTCAGCAGATCCTCGACCACGTGTGGGGCCACGACTGGTACGGCGACGAGCGGACGGTCGACGTCCACATCGCGCAGGTCCGCAAGAAACTCGGTGCCTCGTGCACCATCGCGACCGTGCGCGGCGTCGGATACCGGTTGGAGCCGACACCCCGGTGACCACATCCCGTCGCAGCTTGCGCACTCGGCTGCTGACCGCCATGGCCGCGATCGCGGTGGGGGTGTTGGTGGTGACCGGCGTGACGACCGTCGCGCTCGCGCGTCGTGGCGCCGAGCGGACCGCGATCAACCACCTCGAGGACCAGGCGCCCCAGGTCGCGCAGCAACTGCGGGCCCTGGCACGCGCAATCCGGGGTCGCGACTTCAACGGCCGCCCGACCGCGCCGATCTCCCGACTGCTCACGTCGGTGCTGCGGGTGACGAACGGGACGGTGGTCACGGTCGGCGCCGACGGGTCGATGACGGCCGGGGCCGGTGCTCTCGTCGGTTCCGACGGGACCGGGACGAGCGGTCAGGGGACGTCGACCGCCGACTCGACGCCCACTACCGCCGGTCCACTCCGGTCGCGACTGCGCGCGCGGCTGCGCCGCCGGGCCTCGACCACGACCACGAGCGGGCGCCGCGCCGCTACGGTCATCCCTGCGGGTGATCTCCCGGCGGGGTTGAGCTTCGCCGACCTCGACGCGGCGACCCTGCTCGACGGTGATCGCCAGTCCGGCTACGTCGGCGGCCGCGCGTTCGTCGCCGAACCGATCATCGCAACCGCCGGCGGAAACGCGGTGCTGGTCCTCCGCGAGGCGGTCGACTCGGGCGCGGTCAGCCGGGCCCGCGGCTTCTTCCTCATCGGTGGTGCGCTCGCGCTGGCAGTGGCCTTCGTCGTCTCCTTCCTTCTCGCGCGTCGACTGACGCGCCCGCTCGCCGCGATGGGCGTGACCGCGAACGCCATCGCCGGAGGTGACCTCGCCGCGCGCGTCGATCTGGGCCAACGCACGGATGTCGAGCTCGCCGACCTCGCCCGGACGCTGAACGGGATGGCCGGTCAACTCGAGGAGGCGCGTCATGCGGAGCGCGCCTTCCTGCTGTCGGTTTCCCACGATCTCCGCACGCCCCTCACCTCGATCCGCGGCTTTGCCGAGGCACTCACCGACGGCACCATCCCCGCGACCGAGGAACAGCGACGCGCGGGTGCCGTCATCGCCGCCGAGGCGAATCGACTCGAGCGGCTCGTGGCCGACCTCCTCGATCTCGCTCGGCTCGACGCGCACCAGTTCTCCCTCGCGCTGGGGCCGTTCGACCTCGCCGAGACCGTGCGGACCGCCGTCGCCGCGTTCGACCCGCCGGCCGCCGCCCTCGGGATCGCGTTGGAGGTCGCGGTTCCCAATCGGCTCGAGGCGACGGGAGATCCGGAGCGCGTCGCCCAGATCGTGGCCAACCTCGTGGAGAACGCGCTGAAGTACGCGCGTGCGGTCATCGCGGTCGAGGCGTCGGCGCCCGATGACGCCACGGTCGTGCTCGAAGTGCGCGACGACGGTCCGGGCATCGACCCGCAGGAGCGCCACCGGGTGTTCGAGCGCCTCTACGTGTCACGCACCACGCCGGGCCGCAGTGTGGGGACCGGGCTCGGCCTCGCGATCGTCGGCGAGCTGGCGCACGCGATGGGCGGTGATGCGAGTGCGGACACCTCCTCGGCCTCCGGCGCGACGTTCCGCGTCCGGCTCCCGCTCGGGGGACCGTCACCGCAGGGCGTCGCGAGCTAAGTCCCGCAGGTGGTCGGAGTGCGCCAGCACCGGAGCACGGCGTCGGTCAGCTTGCGCCCCACGTACTGCGAGCCCTCCGGGCCGAAGTGAGAGCCGTCGGGCCGCAACTCGATGCCGGCGACCCGAACCGGGCAACGGCCGTCCGGACACACGATCGACTGCAGGTCGAACACCGACACCCGCCCGTCGCGGGTAGGCCCGGCGCGCCGGTAGAGGTCGTTGAGTCGCGCGATGCGCGAGGCCTCGTCGAGCCCCGGGAGCGCGGCTGCGGTGCCCGGGACCGGCGCGGGCACGGTGAGGATGACCAGCCGCGCACCGTGCCGGGTGAGAAGGTCCGCCGCCTGCCGCACCTCGCGGCTGAGCACCACGCGGCCCGAGGGCGTGCCGATCTTCACCCGATGTCCACCGAGGTCCCGGTCTACCGCATCCCATGTGGACAGCCAGATGACGAGATCGGGCGCAGGGGATGCGCCCACCACCGCGCGCAGCGCCGGCTGCATCGCCGACGCGCACCCATGGGACCAGGGATACGGAGTGCCGTCGTCGCCGACCGTGACCCCGCGCAACACCGAACAGCCCGGCTGTGCCGCAGTCGCGAACGGCACGCCGCGCGCAGTCATGGCATCGTCGAGCCCGGGACCGAGCGACGCCGCCAGCGAATCGCCGATGAGCACCGCCCGCGTCGGATTGCCCGGCTCGGCCGGGCCGAGGGTCGTGCTCGGGGTCGGGATGGGAGTGCTGCCGAAGTAGGCGGGCGCCGCGGTGGCGCCCGTGGTGGCGAAGACGACGGCGAGGACTCCGGCCGCGATACCCGCGGGCGCGGCGATCCAGGTTGCCCGGCCCGCGAGACCGTGCCGGATCGGCCGCTCGACCAGGAGATAGGAGGCCACCGAGATCGCGAGCGTGATGCCGACGCGGATCAGGTCGAGCCCGAAGCCCGAGACACCGACGCGCGCTTCCGTCGCGTAGACGATGACCGGCCAGTGCCAGAGGTAGATGCCGTACGAGATCACGCCGATCAGCACGAGCGGACGGAGTGCGAGCAGTCGCGCGACGACACCGCCCGGCGCGCGCATGATCGACACGATCAGTCCGGCGACTGCGAGCGCGAACAGCAGAGACCCCCCGCGGTAGAGGCGAGGACTCGCCGAATGCGCGAACGCGAACGCGGCGATCATCACCACCAGCGCGACCACTCCCAGCGCGTCGAGCCACCGTCGGAGTCGCGCGCTCGCCGCGGGCCGGTCGATCAGCACGAGCGCGAGCAGCGTGCCGATCAGGATCGGATGCGCGTGGGTGTCGGTGCCGTAGTAGGCACGCGACGGATCGTCGCCCCGGTAGAGCACCGCCATGGCGACGGTCGACGCGATGGTGCCGACGGCGGCGGTGACGGCGAGCCAGCGCAGTCGACCGCGACCGAGCGCGAGACACGCAGCGGTGACGAGCGGCCACACCAGATAGAACTGCTCCTCGATCGCGAGCGACCACAGGTGCCGGAACGGCGAGGCGGCGCTGAACAGTTCGAAGTACGACTGGTGCGAGACCACGAAGCGCCAGTTGGCGACGTAGAACAACCCGGCGATGCCGTCCCAGCGCAGGCGGTGGAACTCGGTACTGGCCACATCGATGCGGGCGAAGATGGCCACGGCCACCATGAGCAGGACCAGGGCGGGCAACAGGCGCCGGGCGCGCCGGCCCCAGAACGCGACGATCCCGATGTGGGCGTGGCGCCGCCATTCCAGGACCAGCAGGGTCGTGATGAGGAACCCGCTCAAAACGAAGAACGTATCGACGCCGAGGAACCCGCCGGTCAGGCCGGTCTCACGGAGGTGGAACACCACGACCGCCACCACCGCCACGGCCCGCAGGCCGTCGAGGCTCGGCTGGTAGGTGAGGTGGTTCGGGGCGTCGGCGTCGGTCGACGTCACACCGAGGATGGTACCGGGGTCGGTGTGCGCTCCCGGGTCGCCCGGCCCGGGAGGGCGGCGGCGGGACGGTACCGTCGACCGATGATGTCGGACCGGGCCGGACGCGATGTGGCTTGTTTGTGACGGCCGGGTGCTCGCGGCGGCGGAAGAAGCTTCCGGTGCGCGCCGCCGGGCGCGCGGGCTCTTGGGTCGTGAAGGCATCGACGGTGTGATGGTCCTCCGGCCGTGTCGCAACGTGCACACGTTCGGCATGCGGTTCCCGATCGATGTCGCGTTCTGCGATGGCGACGGCGTGGTCATCCGCGCGGTCACGTTGCCGCCGCGCCGCATCTCGCCGCTCGTGTGGCGCGCGCGGTGTGCGCTGGAGGCCGAAGCGGGCGCGCTCGAACGCTGGGGTGTGCAGGTCGGCGATCGACTCGAACTCCATGCGTGATCCGGACGAGCCGGTGCGCGGGGCGCTGGTGGTCGTCGGAACCCCGATCGGCAACCTCGGCGATCTCAGCCCGCGCGTGGTCGACGAACTCCGCGATGCCGATCTGCTCGCCTGCGAAGACACGCGGCGGACGCGCACGTTGTTGTCCCACGCCGGAATCGCGTCGGGCGGCCGGCTCCGTTCGGTGCCCGCGCACGGCGAGTCCGAGCACGTGGCGTGGGTCGTCGAGGCGGTCACGGCCGGCCAACGGGTCGCAGTGATCACGGATGCGGGCATGCCCGGAATCAGCGACCCCGGCTCGAAGTTGGTGCGGGCGTGCGTCGACGCCGGCCTGGTGGTGGAGGTGGTCCCCGGCCCGTCCGCGGTGACGACTGCGCTCGTGCTGTCCGGACTGCCGACCGACCGATTCGTCTTCGAGGGATTCCTGCCCCGCAAAGGAACCGCTCGGGTCGAGCGGTTGGAGGGGTTCCGCACCGAGGTGCGGACCTCGGTGCTGTTCGAGTCCCCTCGCCGGGTGGCCGCCACCCTCGCCGAACTGGTGGGGTACTGCGGTGCCGATCGATCCGCGGTGATCGCACGCGAGCTCACCAAGGTCCACGAAGAGGTGCGGCGCGGCACGCTCGCGGAGTTGGCGGCCGGCGCGGAAACCGACGAGCCGCGAGGGGAGTGCGTGATCGTGTTGGCGGGAGCGTCGGCCGCGCCGGTCGAGGTGTCTGATGCCGATGTGGAAGCCGCGCTCGCGGTCGAGCTCGCGTCCGGCAGTTCCACCCGGGATGCCGCAGCGATCGTCAGCGCTCGGCTCGGCCTGCCCCGGCGAGAGGTCTACGCGCGGGCGCTCACCCTGAAGTCGCGCTGAGTTTCTCCACGCACCCGGCACACACGACCTTGCGGCTGAAGTCGCGCAGCTGATCGGTCGAGCCGCAGAACACGCACCGCTGTTCCACCTTCTCGAGGGTGATGCGATCGAGTTCGGCGGTCATCATCACGAGGTCGCCGACGTCGATGCGCAGCGCCTTGCGCATCTCGACCGGGATCACCACCCGGCCGAGCTGATCGATCTTGCGCGCTACGCCACTCGCCATCGGTGTGACCCCCGCGTAAGAGACTCGGAACCGCCCGGACCGTCGGTACTGTAGGGCGCGTGCCTGATTCCTTCTACGTGACGACGCCGATCTACTACGTCAACGACGCGCCACACATCGGGCACGCGTACACGACGGTCCACGCCGACGCCCTCGCCCGCTGGCGTCGGCTCCACGGCGACGACGTCCTCTTCCTCACCGGTACCGACGAACACGGGCTCAAGATCCAGCGCGCGGCCGAGGAGCGCGGGGTCAGCCCGATCGAGTGGGCCGACACCACCAGTGCCCGATTCCGGGACGCGTGGGCGCTGCTCGACATCAGCAACGACGATTTCATCCGCACCACCGAACCCCGCCATCACGCGGCGGTCCAAGCCTTCCTCTCCAAGGTCTACGACAACGGTTTCATCGAGTTGGCCACCTACGAGGGTCTCTACTGCGTGGCCTGCGAGGCCTATTACACCGAGGACGATCTCGTCGACGGGAACTGTCCCATCCACGGGACGCCGGTCGAGCTGGTGAAGGAGGAGAATTACTTCTTCAAGCTGTCGCGGTTCGAACAGCGCCTGCTCGACTGGTACGACGCCCATCCGGATGCGATCGTGCCGGCGCACCGCCGTAACGAGGTGCTCGGTTTCATCAAGGGCGGGCTCCGCGATTTCTCGATCAGCCGCACGTCGCTGCAG
>JBDUBS010000706.1:0-7164 GCA_040003875.1 Acidimicrobiia bacterium
AGCGGGCGAACCCGCCGCCGAGGTGGTCGTACATGCCGCCGGCCGCCATCGCATCGAGCGTTGTGGTCACCATGCCCAACGCGTCGGTGTCGCCAGTGCGACGGTGCGTGCGCAGCAGGAAGTCGATGGTCATCGACGGCGGGAACTTCGGCGCGCGCCCGAATCCGCCGTCTCGTGGATCGAACGACTGGGTCACCGCGGCGTAGGCCTGGTCGAGGATCCGGAACGCGAGATCGGTGCCGTCGGAGTCGAGGGTGTCCCGCAGGGTGTTGGACTCGATCGCCGCCGTCAGCTTGGCGGTCTGCTCGGCCACGTCGTCGCGCTGGTTCGTCCACACGTCGTCGACGGCCTGGAGGATGCGAGGGAAGCCGGGCATGCCCTGCCGGTCCGCCGGCGGGAAGTAGGTGCCGCCGTAGAACGGAGCTCCGGTGGGGGTGAGGAACACGGTCATCGGCCAGCCGCCCTGACCGTTCAACGCCTGCACCGCGTCCATGTAGACGGCGTCGACGTCGGGCCGTTCTTCGCGGTCGACCTTGACGTTGACGAAGAGTCGGTTCATCAGCGCGGCGATCTCGGGATCCTCGAACGACTCGTGGGCCATGACGTGACACCAATGGCACGCGGAGTACCCGACCGAAAGGAGGATCGGTCGGTCCTGCTCTTGCGCCGCCCGGAACGCCTCCGGTCCCCATGGGTACCAGTCCACCGGGTTCTCGGCGTGCTGGCGGAGGTACGGACTGGTCTCGCCGGCGAGTCGGTTCACTCGGCGGAGGTTAGACAGCCAGCGCGGTCAGGACCGCGTCGACCGGGGCGAACGCGCCGGCCACGAACGCTCGCTGTGCCGCCCGGTCGGCCGGTTCGATCTCGGCGGCCGTAGTCCACAGCGTGGTCTCGACCGGTGCGAGTGCCGCCTGGATCTGTGCGAGGTCGTGATCGCTCGCCTCGGCGCGATCGCGCAACGCAGCGAAGCGAGACCAGGTGTGGGCGTCGCCGAGCGCCGGCGACACGCCGACGAGCGGGAAGCACGGGACGTACACCGACACGCACGGACTTCCCAACGCGGCCCAGGCGCGGATGCCGGCGTCGGGATCGGACGGAACCGCCACGACCATCGACGCGGTGGTGGCCTGCAGGGAGCGCACGTGCATGCACACCGAGATCCCACGGTTGTCGGCGCCGGGCCCGGGAGGGATCGGCCCCGAACGGGTGGCGGGATCGTGCGGGCCTGCCCCGTGGTCGCGCAGCGTGGGTAAGACCGCGGCCGGATCGCCCACGCCGCGGTCGACCCATGCCCGAGTCACCGCGAGTCGGTGGTCCGCGATCGACGTCGGGATGCGCGGATTGCGGAGGGTCTGGAGGTCGGTACCGGGCGCGAGATCGGGCGAACCGCGGCTCCAATCCGCTGCGAGCGAGAGCCGATTCGACAGCGCCGTGCCGGGGCCTGCCTCCCGAGCGGCCCAGGTGCGATCTGCGGACTCGAGGATCCACGCCGTCGTGCGATCCGCGATGAGGAACGACGAGTCGTATGGCTCGTCATGGTCGCGCTCGCCGCTCCCGCCCTGTCCGTGCCGCTCGAGGAGTTCGGTGATGACGACCAGCGCGTCGTCAGCCGTGCGAGCGCGTTCGAGTCCGAGGCGGACAAGATCCATGCCGAGCATGGCCGGCGGCCGGGAGTGGGGCAGGCTCATGGTCCAGACTTTCTCGTTGCCGATCGCAACGCCGTGCTCGTTCACTCCGTGTTCGAGGCCCCAGAGCCACGTCGGCTGCGACCCGACCAACGCGTACGCGCCGACGTCGGGGAGTTCGAGGTACTGCGTCGCGACGGTCGACCCGCCACCACGCGCGGGGAACGCGCGGACCACCTGCGGTTCGTCGGGCGGTCGATCGGAGTTCTTGGCGAAGACGAGGCCTGCCTCAACGTGAACGCACAGGGTGTCGCACATCCGGTCAGTCCGCGGCCAAGGACCGGACCTCGGCCGCGAACGCGTCGACTCCGAGCGGACGACCGGTCGCATGCTCGATCAACGCGTCCCACCGGACGCTCCATCCGGGACGGAACACCGTATCGACGAGGAAGCGACCCGCCTCAGGACGGCCCACGATGCCCCCGAACCGTTCGGCGAGCGTCGCCTGGAGTTGGGAGGCCACCATCTCCCCGAGGAGATAGTTCTGGTAGTAGACGGGCGCGAGGGCCACGTGGATCTTGGCCGCCCAGTCGGGCGCACGCCGACCGTCGGGCCGAGTGAGGCCTTGGAACCGTTCGACCAGGTCCCACCAGCGCTGGTCGTGGTCGGCGTCCGGATCGGCGTAGAAGCCGTGTTCGAAGTGGGTCATGACCAGGACCCAGCGGGCGAAGACGAGCAGTGTGGTCAGTCGGCGCTGGGCGAGGGCCGGGGCGGCGGCGGTGACCACCTCCGGCGGCACGCCGAGCACGCCTTCCAGCCACTCCGGATCGAGGGACAGCCGACCGAAGAGCATCGCGATTCCCTCGGTGGTGAGCGGATGCATCGTCCGCACCGACCACGGGAGGTCGGACGCGACGCCGGCGTCGTAGACCGCATGACCGAACTCGTGGAGCATCGTCTCGGCCCAGCGCGCCCCCGCCACGTTGTTGGAGAGCACACGCACGTCGCCCGCACGGTCGACGTCGATGCAGAACGCGTGTTGACTCTTCCCGGGACGCGGCAGGAGATCGCTGCGGGCGACGATCGGGTCGATGTCGAGCCCGATACCGGCGTAGGTACTCCGGGTGAGGGCGACGAGATCCGCGTCCGCGAACCACGCGTCGAGGTCGACCGAGCCCGATTCCGGAGCGCTCTGGAAGAACGGGTCGTCGTAGTGCCAGGGCCGCAGGTCCGCGACGGAACCACCGAAGCGCTCGGCCCGCTGCCGGTCGGTCTCCGACTTCCAGTCGAAGAATGGTCCGTTCGTCGCGGCCTCGACTGCATCGAGCGTCTCGAGCAGGGCGGTCTCGTCCAACTCGGAGGTGGCGAGCGTCAGGGCGAAGAAGTCACGCGCGCCCAACTCACGCGCCGCCCGGTTCCTCAGGTGAGCCAGTTCGCGTACGCCGTCGGCGACCGTGGCGCCCACTTGTTTCGACGCGAGATACGCCCGGCGCCGCAGATCGATGTCGTCGGAGTGATGGAGAATCTCGAGGATGGCGTTGTCGTCCACCTCGGAGCCGTCGAGGGTGGGACGGAACTCGTTGAACACGCGGTCGATATGGGCCTCGCGGCGGACCAGCTCGTCGCGCACCGGTGCCGAGATCTGCTGGGGCGCCATGCGGTCTCGCAGGAGCGCCGCCGCACGCGCCCACCGCCCGTCGGGGTCGTGGTCCGGCCCGGTCTCGAGTGCGCGGTACATCGCGGTGTCGCCGAGTACCTCACGCAACGCGAGGTCCGTCGCGACGCGTTCCGCTTCGTGCGCGTCGGAGGTGACGGTGCTCGCGGTCCACCACGCCTCGTTCGCTCGTCGATCCAGGGGAGCCAAGCGAGCGACGAACTGCTCGATCTCGGCGACGGTCACGGCCATCGAGCGAGTGTAGGAGCGGCGCGCGGACGGAGACGGCGAGTGCGTCGCCTATTCGAACCAGATGCGTTGGTACTCGCGGCTCATCGGGTGGGTGAGCAACACGACGAGGACGACTGCGAACGCGAACGAGATGATGGTCGGGAATCCGAGTACGTCGGCCCCCGCGAGCGAGATCCAGATACCGACGTTCAGGATCGCGGCCACGACCGCCACGCCGTATCCCCACTTCTTGTCGTTGGCGATCCCGAAGCCACCAGCCGCGAGGCCGACACCGAGGAGCACGAAGACCGCGTAGCCGCCGCCGTCGATGAACGCGAAGAACGCCTGGAAATAGCAGAGGAGCGTGCCGTTGACCAGGGTCTGGGGTTGCGACTGATTCAGGAAGCGGTGGCGGTTCACCCGGGCATTCTGGTCGATGACGGGGTGTGGGTCCCGGTCGCTCGGTCACGAAGCTGTCCGCAGGCGGCGTCGATATCGGTGCCCCGATTCCGACGGACAGTCGCGTTGAGGCCTTCGGCGTGAAGCGCAGCCGCGAACGCGCGGATGCTTGCGCCGGCGGGGGCCGTGCCGTCGAAGGCGGCGGTTCGGTTCAGCGGGATCAGGTTCACGTGGGCTCCGAGTGGACCGAGGGGACGCAACAGCTCTGCCAACCGCAAGGCGTGCTCCGGTTGGTCGTTGACGCCCTCGATACAGGCGTATTCGAACGTGACCCGTCGGCCGCGTGCCTGCCCGTACCCGTGGGCGGCGGCGACGAGCTCGGTCAGTGGGTACCGACGGTTGACCGGGATCATGGAGCTCCGAAGGTCGTCGTCGGCCGCGTGGAGGGACACCGCGAGTGTGACCGGGATCACCTCGGCGGTGAGACGTCGGATACCCGGCACGATGCCCACCGTCGACACGGTGATGCGACGGGCCGAAATGCGCACGTCACCGTGGAGCCGTTCGACCGCGGCCCACGTCGCGTCGTAGTTGGCCAGCGGCTCGCCCATGCCCATGAAGACCACGTTGGTCACGGGTTGCGGTGACTGGTGTGCGACCGCCATGACCTGTTCGACGATCTCGCCTGCGTCGAGGTGGCGCGTGAACCCGGCCTGCCCGGTCGCGCAGAACGTGCACGCCATCGCGCAACCCGCCTGCGAGGAGACACAAACGGTGGCCCGCCCGGGCGACAGCATCAGGACGGTCTCGATCTCGGAGCCGTCGGTCGTCGCGAACAGCCACTTCCGCGTCTGCTCGTGGTCGCCCCGCTGCTCGACGAGTGGGACGAGGGCAGTCGGAAAGGCGGCCGCGACCTCGTCCCGCAACGTCGCCGGCAGGTTGGTGACGGTCTCGAGCGGCCGGCGCTGTCGGTACAGCGCATCCCACACCTGCTGCACGCGGTAACGCGGATGGTCGTGTTCGGCCATCCACGCCTCGTAGTCGGCCCGGGTCGCGCCGTACCGCGAGGTCATGACCGATCCGATCCAGTGCGCATGGCGGTGTCGGTCCGGACGATCTCGAACCCGATCGCATCGTAGAGACCCAAGGCCGCCACGTTCGATGCGGCCACGTACAGCTCACCCGTGGGACAGCCGCGGGTCTCGCTCAGGTAGCGGAGGCCGTCGAGCACCAGCGTTCGACCGAGGCCCAGGCCCTGGGCGTCCGGGTCCACGCCGATCACGAAGATCTCGCCGATGTGCAGAGCACCGGGGTGGACCTTGGTCCAGCAGAATCCGACGAGTTCGTCGCTGCGCCATGCCAGGAGGAACCCGTCGGGATCGAACCACGGTTCGGCCATGCGGCGAGCCAGCACCTCGGCGATCCAGCCACCCTGCTCCGGATGGTTCAGGAACGCCCGGTTGTTGACGCGCAACCACGCGGCCGCGTCGGTCCCGGGTCGGAAATTCCGGGGCTCGATGCCGGGTGGCCAGGATGCGGTGGCCGCGACCGGGAGCGCCACCTGCATCCGGTGCTGCCGGCGGTCGACTTCGAACCCGACGTCGGTCAGCGCTGCCATGAGGACCGGATCGGTCCCCGGCAACCACGCCACGAGTTCACCCGGCGCGAAGCCCTCACGCTCCGAGGCCATTGCGTGCTCGAGGACCGTGTCGATCGCAGCGCGGTCGGCATCCGGGGCGGCGCCCAGGTACAGGTGCCGGTGCTGCGGCTGGAACGTGTCCGACGGCGCGGTGAGCACCGCGACGCTGCCGTCGGCGCTCCACGTCATCAGGACGGCCGGGTCGTCGGCCGAGCGCTCGGCGGCCGCCCACACGGCCTCGGGGAATGCCTCGTGGCCCGATTCCGATCGGGTGGCATCGTCGAGAGCGCGCAGCAGTCGGACCGATGCCGCCACGGTCGGATCGGTCGGAACGGGGGAGGCCATCGGGCGAGACGCTACTTTCCTGCCATGGCCAGACCGCGTGGAGCGAAAGCGCGAAGTGCTGTGGTGCTCACCCGCCTCGCCGACGAGTTCCCCGGATCCGCGGCCGACCTGTGTGCGTTGCGCCACGACACTCCGTTCCAACTGCTCGGCGCGACGATCCTCTCGGCCCAGTGCACCGACGAGATGGTGAACTCGGTCACGCCCACGCTCTTCGGTCGTTACCCGATGCCCGACGATCTCGCGGCGGCTGATCCGTAGGAGGTCGAGCAGATCGTCCATCCCACAGGGTTCTTCCGACAAAAGACCAAGAGCCTCATCGGGATGGCCACTGCGGTGCGGGACCGGTTCGACGGCGAGGTGCCTTCCAGCCTCGAAGACCTCGTCACGCTCCCGGGCGTCGGGCGCAAGACCGGCAACGTCCTGCGGTCAGTGGCGTTCGACCTTCCCGGCCTCCCGGTCGACACTCACGTGGGCCGGCTGTCGTCGCGCCTGAAGCTCACCAACGAGACGGATCCCGTGAAGGTCGAACTCGACCTGAACGGTCTGATCCCGGCCGAGCAACGCGGCGGGTTCTCGCTCCGGCTCATCCTTCACGGGCGCCGGACCTGTATCGCCCGGCGCCCCAAGTGCGACGAATGCCTCCTGGCCGACATCTGTCCCTCGGCCGGTCGACTGTGAGCACCCTGGTGACCCGCGCCGTCACCCTGCCGGAGCTCGGCGAGTTCTTCGAGCTCCGCAGCCAGTCGTTCAGTTTGCCGTACAGCGACCGCGACGACTGGCTCCACCGGATCGAGGCCGACGTCGATGCCGCATGCATCGGGACCTTCGACGGCGACCGGCTGCTCGCCGCGCTGCGGGTGCTGCCAGGGGGACAATGGTGGCTCCGACGGTCGCTGCCGATGGGTGGAATCGCCGCGGTGGTGGTCCGGCCGGAGGCGCGTGGGCGGGGGGTGGCGCGCTCGCTGTTGCACGGCGCGCTCGACTGGATGCGGACTGCCGGCATCGCGGTCAGCGCGCTCCATCCGGCGTCGACCCGCGTGTACCGGAGTTCCGGATGGGAGCTCGCCGGCCGGGAGGGCATCCTGCGGGTGCCGACGCGCAGTGCGGCCGCGATCCGCGTCGGGGCCGATCTCGCGGTCGACCGGCTGACCCTCGACGACCTCGCCGCGATGCGCGCCTGTTATGCAGACGTCGCGCTCCGCACTCACGGTGCGCTCGACCGATCGTCGTCGTACTGGCATCTGGTGGAAGCCACGCTCGACTCACCGGCG
>JBDUBS010000308.1:0-2156 GCA_040003875.1 Acidimicrobiia bacterium
ATCGAGATCCACGGCGGCGTCTCCGGTGTCCTGCGCTTCGACGACATCGTGATCAAGCCGGTCACCGACGTCGCCGAGGCCGCATGGGAACAGGCGGCGTTCTCTGCGCTCGCGCCGCCGGCCGACGTCCGGTGGCCGCGACCGGTCGCCACCACCAACGGCCAGTGGGTGGTCGACGGTTGGATCGCCGCTGAGTTCGTCCCGGGCCTCGTCCCGGTGAGGCTCGACTGGGCTGTGGTGATCGAGATCGGGGCGCGCTTCCACGCGGCCACGACGTCGCTGGAGCCACCAGCCACCATGTTGCGAGCCCGCACGCACCGGTGGGCTCGCGGCGAACGCCACGCCTTCGACGAGGAGCCGGTCCCGCTCACGGGCGAGCCGGCCGAGCTCGACACCGAACTCCAGTCCCGATGCGAACCCGAGACTTCGGATCGTCGGTTCGTACACGTGGACCTCGGCGGCAACGTCTTCGTCGACGGCGACGGGACCCCAGTCGTGCTCGACGTCGCACCCGGATGGCGCACGACGATGTATGCAAACGCGGTCGTCGTCGCCGATGCGCTGCTCTGGTCCGGAGCGGACACCGAGATCATCGACCTCCTCGGCCCGCCCGAGACTGCGTCGCCGCAGCTGGCTCGTGCGCTCCGATTCCGTCTCGCCACCGAGTACGTGGAGCCGCGACCCTCGTCGTTCGACCATCGGCGAGCGTTGGCCGCATACCGAAGGGTGCTCGAGCTGATGTCCAATCGGAACCAGTAGCGTCACGGATCATTCTCCGGAGGTCGACCATGCTTCGTCGCATCGCAACTGCAGTCAGCGCGTTGATGCTCGCGTGTGGAGCGCTCGCGATCGGCGCGACTCCTTCCGGTGCCACGCTCCCGCCACCGGCGCCGTGTGTGGGCTGCTACGTCCCGACGGCGAACACGAGTTGGCAGATCCAACTCAACGGGACCGTCGGACTCGCGGTGAACGCGACGCTCTTCGACATCGACGGATTCGACAACACCGCGACCACCGTTGCGAAGTTGCACGCCAAGGGCCGGAAGGTCGCGTGCTATTTCAGCGCCGGCTCCTTCGAGAACTGGCGGCCCGACGCCGCCGCGTTCCCTGCCGACGTGAAGGGAGCCAGCAACGGCTGGCCGGGCGAGCGGTGGCTCGACATCCGCCGTCTCGACGTGCTCGGACCGATCATCGAGTCCCGACTCGACATGTGTAAGGCGAAGGGATTCGACAGTGCCGATCCCGACAACGTCGACGGGTACACCAACACCACCGGGTTCCCGCTGACCGCCGCCGATCAACTCGCATTCAACACGTTCATCGCGAACGCGGCCCACACACGCGGCCTGAGCGTCGCGTTGAAGAACGACCTCGACCAGATCCCCCAGCTCGTGCCGTACTTCGATTGGGCGCTGAACGAACAGTGTTACCAATACGGCGAGTGCGACCTTCTGACCCCGTTCTCCACGGCCGGCAAGGCCGTGATGGAAATCGAGTACGGCGCGGCGAAGACCAAGTTCTGCCCGGCCGCCAATGCTCGCAACTTCAATGCGATCAAGAAGCGGCTCGACCTCAAGGCCTGGCGTTCGCCCTGCCGTTGATGTCGGTTGTCGAGGCCTGACGTGAAATGTCCCTGATCGGGACCTCTGTCACACCTTCGGCGGGCGGGTACGCCGAAGCAGCAACTCGACGGGATCGCGTCCGTAGACTCATGGCGTGACTTCCTCCGTCGACACCGGAACCAGTACTCGCCCGGACGGCTTCTGGCCCACCGCCGATCACTGGTCGGTCGCCATCCCGCTCCACACACCGCACCCTCGACCCGCTGCGATGGCGGATCACGGCTGGGTCCAGCTGAGCGATACGCCGTTCACGATCCCGGAGGACGAGTACCTCGGCCTCGAGTACCTGGACTGGAAGAGTGGCGGCGACACCAACTTCGCGCCCATCGCCACGGCCGACGGTCAGCTCGATTGCCGCGGGTTCTGGAACGACGGCGACGAGCGCACCGACAAGTTCGCGCAGTTCACCACCAACGCGGCCAAGTGTCCGACGCTCGCCACCTACGTAGAGAGTGTCGGAGCCAACTTCGGCCGGGTGCGCACCATCAAGCTCGAGCCGCAGGACCACGACACCGCGATGCGTTCGTTCCACCG
>JBDUBS010000572.1:0-7139 GCA_040003875.1 Acidimicrobiia bacterium
GCCCGTCTCGGCGCCGAGGTGACGTCAATCCCCTGAAACCGGCGGGCGGAACGTCGAGCGGGCCGGCCGCCGTGTCCGCTTGCCCTCTCAGCGGGAACGCGGCGGTTGTTCAGCGGACTCCTGGAGAGTGGCCACTGTCCCGCACACCCAGCGGGCCAGCCTCCAGGAGGATCCGTTGAGCGCATTCCTGTTCCGTCTCGGCCGCAGTAGTGCCCGCCACCCATTCCGGGTGCTGGGCGTCTGGATCGTCGCCGCCATTGCCATCGTCGCCCTCCAGGGTGGGGCGGGCGGTCAGTTCGAGAACCGCTTCCGGGTGCCGGGCGTCGAGTCCCAGCACGCGGCCGACGTGCTGAACGAGCGGTTCCCGAGCCACGGCGGCCAGTCGTCGCGCATCGTGCTCCATACCGATCACGGTCGTCTCGACGACACCGACCATGCCGCGACCGTCCGCCTGGTCCGCGACCAACTCATGAGCAGCCATGACGTCGCCGGCGTTGCCCCCGGTGCGATCAGCCCGAACGGGAAGACCAGTTACGTCGACGTCGCGTACGCCGTCGACAAGTTCACCGCCACCCAGTTCGACGATGCCACGAGGGTGACCGACAACGCCCGCCGCGGCGGAGTCAGCGTCGAACTCACCGGCGAGTTGGCTCAGCTGGCTCAGCAAGATCCGAGCAGTGAGCTCATCGGGGTCGGCGTCGCGATCCTCGTGCTGCTCATCGCCTTCGGCTCCGTCGTCGCGATGGGCCTGCCGATCATCACGGCGCTCGTCGGCATCTTCGTCGGCGCGTCGGCCGTGGGCGTGCTGTCGGCCGTCATGGACGTGCCGGAGTTCTCGCTGATCCTCTGCATGATGATCGGCCTCGGCGTCGGCATCGACTACGCGCTGTTCATCGTCACCCGCCACCGCCAACATCTCCACGACGGCATGAGCGTCGAGGACGCCGCCGGCACCGCGAACGCCACCGCCGGTCAGGCGGTGCTGTTCGCCGGCTGCACCGTGGTCATCGCGATCCTCGGCCTGTTCCTCGCCGGACTCCCGGCCATCTCCGCCATGGGCGTGTCCGTCGCCTTGGTCGTCACCGTCGCGATGGCCGCCGCCGTCACGCTGCTCCCGGGCCTGCTCGGCCTCGCCGGGACGAAGATCGACAAGCTCTCCATCCACCGCAAGGGGCACGTGTCCAAGCCCGCAGACGAGACCCTCTCCGGTCGGTGGGCCCACCACGTGGGCAGCCACCCGATCCGCTACGCGGTCGTCGGACTCACCGTTCTCGGCGCGATCGCGGTTCCGTCGCTCAGCATGCGGATCGGTACGCCCGACGACGGCAACGCCGCCGCGCACACGACCCAGCGCATCGCTTACGACCACCTCGCGGCCGGATTCGGACGCGGGTTCAACGGTCCGATCCAGGTCGTGGTGGAGGTCCCTTCCCCTTCCGACCGGAGCGCGGTCGACCGAGTTCACCAAGCGCTGCGATCCGACCCCGGCGTCGCCGACGTCACCCCGCCGGTCTCCAACCCGGCCGGCGACACGGCACTCCTCACGGCCAACCCGACGACGGCACCACAGGACGAACGTACGGACCGGCTCGTCCGTCACCTCCGCACCGACGTGTTGCCAGCCACCGTGATCGGTACGGAGGCCAGGGTGTCGCTCACCGGCCAGGCGATGGTCACCGACGTCGCGGACCGCATCACCGACCGCCTCCCACTGTTCATCGCCGCGGTCGTCGCGATGTCGTTCATCCTGCTCCTCATCGTGTTCCGTTCGATCCTCGTGCCGCTCAAGGCCGCACTCATGAACCTGCTGTCGATCGCGGCGGCGTACGGCGTGCTCGTCGCGGTGTTCCAGTGGGGATGGGGCAATGAGCTGATCGGGCTGCACACCACGATGCCGATCAACCCGATGCTGCCGCTGATCATGTTCGCCATCCTCTTCGGACTCTCGATGGACTACGAGGTGTTCCTCCTGTCCCGGGTGCGCGAGGAGTACGTCGCCACCGGAGACAACCACGAATCGGTCGTGCGTGGTCTCTCGAGCAGCGCACGGGTGATCACCTCGGCCGCCCTGATCATGATCAGCGTGTTCGGAGCCTTCGTCCTCGGCGACGACCCGAACGGCAAGCTGTTCGGTGTGGGTCTCGCGGCCGCGGTCTTCATCGACGCCACGCTGGTGCGCATGCTCTTGGTCCCCACGACCATGAGCCTTCTCGGCCGGGCCAACTGGTGGCTCCCCGCCTGGCTCGACCGGATCCTTCCGCACCTCGACCTCGACGGCACCGGTACGGACACGCCGGTCGTCGACGTCGAGACCGCACGCGAACGCACCGCCGCGTGAGCAATCCGTCCGTCCACCGTCTCCATCACCGAAAGGAAGTGCCATGTACCCCATGACCCCCAACCATCCCGTCGAGTTCGACGTCGAGTACCCCGACCGTCCACTCGACCGAGTGTCGACCTTGTTCCGCCTCGTCTTCGCCCTCCCGGTCCTCGTCCTGCTTGCTGCGTTGGGCGGGCCGGCATTTGGTGGAGGCGGCGGTGACTGGCTGTTCTTCATCGGTCTCGCGAGTGGCCTCGTGGTGATCCCACCGCTGCTCACGATCGTGTTCCGTCAGAAGTACCCACGCTGGTGGTTCGATTTCAACCTCGCCTTCCTGCGCTTCGACAACCGGGTGATGAGCTATCTCCTCCTGCTCCGCGACGAGTTCCCCTCGACCGACGAGGACCAGGCGGTCCACCTCGAGGTGCCGTATCCCGACGTTCGATCCGACCTCAATCGTTGGTTGCCGCTGGTCAAGTGGTTCCTCGCCATCCCGCACTACGTCGCGCTGTTCGTCCTCGACATCGCCGTGGTGCTCGGGGCGGTCGTCGCCTGGATGACCATCCTCGTGACCGGGCGCTATCCCCGCCGGTTGTTCGATTTCACGGTCGGCGTGATGCGCTGGCACAACCGGGTCGTCAGCTACGCCTTCGCCCTCGCCACCGATCGGTACCCGCCGTTCCGGCTCAGCGCGTGATCCACCTCCGGCCGAGGCGTGGTGGACGAGGTCGTCGCGTGCGGGGGTCCGGCGGGAGGCGCTACTCGCGGAACAGTCGAGCGATGACCGACTCCGAGCCCACCGTGTGGCTCCAATAGACGTGAGCATCGGCGGTGTACTCGGGATAGTTGTATGTCGCCATGAGCGCGGCGAGTTGCATCGTCCACAGCGCCGCGCCGAGCGCCACGATGCTGAATGCCACCCGCGCCGGGCGTCGAATCGACGTCACCACCATTGCGGCGGCCAGCATCCCGACCGGCGCGATGTCGACGAAGCCGCGGTTGCCGAATCCGGCACCGCCACCGAGTTCCCACTGGTACCAGAACCCGTAGATCATCGTCAGGACCAGGATCAGTGCGCCGTAGACCATCGCCGCGTTCCGGGCGCGGCGAACCACGAGGCCGGTGCAGAGGGTCAAGAAGGCAACCGGCGCATACACGAAGAGTCCACGGCTGTAGGAGAACAACACCTCACGTTGATGGGGCTGATCGAAGACGAAGTCTTCACCACTGCGATAACTCGAAAGTGCCCAATGGCCGCTCATGTAGTGGTTGAGTCCGAGCTGGAGCGCGGCAGCACCGACCACTCCGATGGCCACGGGTGCGAGGTCGAGCGCGATCCCTCGAAGTCGAGCCACTGCGTCCCCCGTGCGAGCTCGGAACGTCCAGATGAGATACGCACCGCCCAGCACTGCGATGATCGCGAGATCGATGTTGCGCATCGCGACGATGAAGAACGCGCACAAGCCCGCGAGCGTCGCGGTGCCCAAGGATCGTCCTTGTTGGTGGGTTCGTACTGCAGCCCACATCATCAGCGAGACGAGCAACGCGACGTGGATGTGCACGAACGACGCCGAATAGGTGGCGTAGGGGAACAATCCCGCGCCGAACGCGAATGCGATGACGGCGATCTGCACTCCCCAACCGCTGGCGCCTAACCGTCGGGCGATCGCAGTGATCGCGATGCAGACCCCGACCAACGCGAGTCCACCGAGCCACAGGGAGGCCTCATGCTGAGCCGGCGTGACCGCGACGGAGTCGTTCGCGCGCGATGACAGGGCCGCCATCACCGGGAACTGGAGCATCGCCAGACCGGGCGGGTACTTGTTCGCACAGCGGATCCGATGCGGATCTGCCTTGGTGGGGCGGGGAATCTTGATCGCCGCGACCTCGACGATCGACGGGTAACGACAGAATCCGAGTTCCCCGTCGAGCGCAGCACGCGTCCACGCGAAGTATCCGAGTCCGTCCGACCGGATGGGACCTTGGTTGTTGTACGTGCGCCACGGCTGCACCAGCAGAATCGGGACGAGGATGACTCCGATCACGAAGCATGCGCCCCACGTCCTGAACCAGGTAAGAGTTTACGGCGACCGTCGAGGGGCGCGCGGCGAGCGTCCGTCACATCGGATCGCCGTTCGGGATCCAAGGGTCCGCCCACCACGACGAACGAGCCTAGGTGAGGACCCTGCAAGCACCGGGTCACACGCTCGGGAGTGAACGGGCCGGTCGCTCGCTGCCGCGTCGGCCGGCACCGCCCGGGAGGTCGGGGTCGAGCCCGGGCCAAGTCCCGTGGACGCGGCGCGGATTCGGGCGGGTCAGGCAGAGAGCGAGGCGATGCCGGCGATCATCATGACGAAGCCGAGCACCGCGAACGCCACCGACCGGGCGACGGGGGCCTGGACGAGTTCACCCCGGCGGGTCTGTCCGGTGGTCATGACCCGGCTCGCGCCCTTCGACTTCGCGCTGCGGGAGCCGGCGACCGTCGCCCGGACCCGAACGTCGCGGCGACGGCGGAGCAGCGCCAAGCCGTTGGCGAGCAAGAGTGCGGCGCCGAAGGCCACCACGAGTTCTCGCAACACCTCGTCGTAGAAACTCACCCGCCGAGGATACCGACCACGTGCGCTCAGATTCCCGCCGGGGACACGCTCCCACCACGGCGACGCCGGACCAGCGACCAACCGAGGAACCCGACCAATGCGAGCAGGCCGAGCGGTACGACGGCGCCCAACACGACGATCGTCCCCGCGAAGATCGCCACCGTCACGCCGACCGAGTCGTGCCAGGCCTGGGCGATGGTGCCCCGGTCGGTCGCGCTCGCGGGTGCCGGGACCGCGCCGGCGGCGTGCATCGTGAGCGCGATGGTCGCGTACGACGCCTGGTGGTCGAGCACGTTGCGCTGACCGGTGAGTTCCTCGATCTGCTGGCGCACGTCGGAGAGCTGCTGCTGCACCGTGATGGTGTCGGGAATGTTGCGGGCCTGGCGCATCAGGTCGAGGAGCACACCCTCCTGGGCCGAGAGGTTGCGCAGCCGGGCGTCGATGTCGGTGAACTGCGCGGTCACGTCGTCGCCCCGCTCGCCGCGGCTCGTCACCTTCCCGAGCCCGCTCAGCTGCTTCAGTGCCGGCTCGAACTGGTCGGACGGCACGCGCAGGGTGACCGTGGCGAGTCCGTGGGACTCCTCACTCGCCTCGACGAAACCGCCGAGGAACCCGGCAATGCCGTTCGCCGATGCAAACTTCGCGCGCAACTGCCCGCGCCGGACCGCGAGGTCGAGCGTTGCGTGCTTCACGACGTGAGCGTCGAGCTTCGGTACTGCCGCGCCGACCGGCGTGGATCCGATCGACTTCGCGGCGTCGGTGCTCGACACCGTCGACGACGGAGTCGATGCACCGAACGTGTTCGCCTCCGCAGCCGCCGGGTCCGGTCCCGAGGCGCGCCGCACGGCATCCGATCGGACGCGGGCGCCCGATGTTGCGTCCGATGTTGCGCCCGATGTTGCGTCGGCCGTGCTCGCCGCTTTGGCTCCCTGACTCTCGCGGTCGCTGCGGCCACCGTTCGAGAACAGGGCGACGATGGCACCCGCGCCGAGCAACATCACGATGCCGATACCGATCCACTTGCGCATGATTTCCCCCTTGGTCGCACCTTCGACGCCCGAGGCATCGCTTCGGTTCCCGGCGTGCAGCCATCTGCGCGAACATCCCCACCGTGCGTCTCATCGTGGCTCGTTGTTCCGTCACCTACGAAGGTCGACTGGGCGCCCGTTTGGCCGAGGCGACGCGGCTCATCGTGCTGAAGGCCGACGGTTCACTGGCGATCCACTCCGATGCCCGGGCCTACAAGCCCCTCAACTGGATGAGCCCACCGTGCACGATCCGGATCAACGGGTCCGGCATCACGGCCGAGAGCCCGAAGGGAGAGCGCCTCGTCGTCGAACTACATGAGGTCCTCCACGACCACTCGATGGATCTCGGCCCGGACCCGGGGCTCGAGAAGGACGGCGAAGAGGCCGAGCTCCAGGCGTTGATCGAGATGCGCGTCGGGGCACTTCGCGACGACCTCACCCTGGTCCGGCGGGAGTACCCCACCGACATCGGTCCGATCGACTTCCTCTGTCGCGACGGCGACGGTCGGGCGGTCGCCGTGGAAGTCAAACGCATCGGCGAAATCGCGGGGGTCGATCAACTCATCCGTTACCAGGAACGCCTCGACCTCGACACGCGCCTCGCCCCCACTCGGGGCATGTTCGTGGCCACCCGCATCAAACCGCAGGCCCGCGTCTACGCCGAGAGTCGCAACATCGAATGCGTCGAAATCGACCTCGACGACCTCCGAACGCACGACACTCCGCGTCTGCGCCTGTTCTGACCGTTCTCACCAATGTCCTGATCACCGCTACCAAGGAGCGCGTCGTGACCCATCCCCGGGCCGAGATCGAAGCCACCCTCGAGCGGTATCAGGACCTCCGGCGCCGGATCGATGCCGGTGAGGAGCAGGGGTGGGGTGGGATCGCCGAGTTCTTCACCGACGACTGCGTCTACATCGACCCCGCGTGGGGCAGGGTCGAGGGCGTCGCCGCACTGCGCGAGTTCCTCGACGAGTCGATGCGCGGGCTCGAGGACTGGACGTTTCCGGTCGAGTACATCGCGATCGAGGGCGACACCGTCGTGATCAAGTGGACCCAGGTCACCCCGGGCGCCCGAGCCGACGGATCGCAGTACCGCCAGTCGGGCTACTCCACGTTGCTCTACGCCGGTGACGGGAAGTTCTCCTACGAGGAGGACCTGCTCAACATGGCCCACGTGAACGAAGACCTGCG
>JBDUBS010000639.1:0-2148 GCA_040003875.1 Acidimicrobiia bacterium
CGTCGAGTCCGGCGGCCGCGTCCCGGAACGCCTCGAACCAGGGCACGGGATCGACGATGGTGTCGGCGTCACGAAGCTGGAGATGCTCGGAAGCCAACCGCAGCCGGGTCCTTCGGGCCAACGTGTCGCCATCCGGTGTTCCGGCGGTATCAACGATCGCGCACGACACCTCGGAGTCGTGGGTCCAGGATCTTCGGTTGAGGTTGTCCGAGCCGACACTCATCCACTCGTCATCGACGATGCACACCTTTGCGTGCACGTAGATCGGCACGCCGTCCGTGTTCTCGACGTCGTAGACGGCAACGCGCTCGCCGCCGGCATCGAACAATTCCTGCTGGACTCGCGCCCGGCCGACGTCGCTCCCACGCCCCAGGATGGGGCCACCGGGGTCGGGGTAGCGCGGGAGCACACAGATCACCCGCAGGTCCGGGGAGCGGCGGAGCGCGGCCGCGATTGCGGTCGCGGCGTCGAAGGACCAGAGGAACTGGTCCTCGAGGTAGATGAGGCGGTGCGCCCGGGCGAACACCTTGGCGTACGCCCGAGCGATGCTGCGCTCGCCTTCGGGGGCGAACGGGTAACCGACCCGGCGTGCTGGATATGTGCGCAGCACCTGGACCGAGAGCGGACCATCGCCGGGAGTCACGCGCGGCTCGCTCGTGAGCGGGTTCGGTTCGCGCGGGTGTTGGCTGCGCAGCCGCTGCCAGACCCGCAGCGGGTTCGGGGTATCGAGCGGTGACGGGTCGTCCCACCGCTCGCGGAACGTCGTCGCGATGTCGTCGACTGCCGGTCCGCGGAGCTGCAACTGGACGTCGTGCCATGGCGGAGTCGGTCCATAGTCCGATTCCGAGAGCAGTGCGCGTTGCGGATCGCCGCCGTGATCGCCGTCGTCGTTGCGACCGTTGGCGAGATCGATACCCCCGAGGAAGGCGATGTCGTCGACCGTGCGATCGGCCCGGCGAAGCACCACCAGCTTCTGGTGGTGGCTCCCCCCGCGACGGATGCGGTTGTCGAGCAGGACCTCGCCGCCTGCCTCGTTGACCATCGTGGCGAGGTCGACGTTCGCAGCCTCGTTCAGGTTGCCCGGATGCGCACGCCAGACCAGGCCGCTGACGGCAACTCCTCGACCGGCGATGCCGGCGAACACATCACCCAACGCTGTCCCGGGCCCGTCGAGGATTTCGTCGGTGTTGCCCTCGAGGTCGGTGAAGTACACCGCGTCGCCCGCGCGCGTCGTCCGGAGCGCGCGGTAGAGCGCGGCGAAGTACTCCCTACCGTCGATCAACACCTCGACGTCATTGCCCGAGCTCCACGCTCGCCCCGGGTGCGCATCGTCGATCCGGGTCGCCGAGTTGCCGCGTTCGGCCGGGGTCAGGAACCAATCGGTCGGATCGCCCATGTCTCCTCGCGGGTGAGAGCGGTAGGTCGGTCAGCATGCCCCGGGGTGAGGCAGGTGGGCCGGTCCTACCCTCTCCTCGCGGATCTCACCCCTGCCCCACCACCGTGGTGCACCGGCGGCCTGGGCCATGATCGCCGCGGGCCTGTCAGCCGCCGAGCAGGCCCCGCGCGTACGCCGCCTGACCGAGGTGCTGCAACGCGTCGTCGGTGACGCTCACGAGCCGTACGCCGAGCGTGACCGGCGGATCCCACCGATCGTCGACGACCCGGTCGAGATCCGCCGCCGTGAGCGCTTCGAGAAACGCGTCGGTGCGGGCACCGACCGCGTCGAGGTACCCGAGGAGGGCGTCGGGCCCGTCGGGCCGGACCCGCTCGACGTCGGCCGGACCGTGGTCGTAGCCGGTGTTGTTCGGGTCGGCGTCGAGTCCGAATCGCGCGGCCCATTCGGTCGTGGTCCAGAGTTGATCCTCGTCCATGACGTCCGAGAGGTGGTGGTCTTCGACCCGGGCGACATGCCAGACGAGCCAGCCGATCGGATTCACGTCGGGCGCGGGTCGCACGGCAAGTGAGGTCGCGTCGAGCCCGTCGACCGCACGGCGCGCCAACTCCGGGATCCGTCCGTACAGCTCGAGTAACAGTCCATCGACATTCATCTCGGTACCACCTCCGCGTGCGTCATCGTGGCATGTCCGCTGGTGGCGCCGCTCAGGTCGAGGTCGCGGGATCCGCGCCTCCACCGGCCCGCCCGGCCTC
>JBDUBS010000575.1:0-2148 GCA_040003875.1 Acidimicrobiia bacterium
GTTTCGGTCGCGCCGGCTACCGGTTGGCGGTCGACGCGGCGATCGGGCGGTTGTCGTGAACCTCACGCCGCTCGCCATCGGCGGCCGGATGGACCGGCTGCGCGCCCGGGTCGACGACATCGACGCGCTGCTGGTGACGCGCCTCGTCAACGTCCGGTACCTCACGGGTTTCACCGGCTCGGCCGCGATGCTGCTCGTCACGCGAGCCGGCGCGACGTTTGTCACCGACGGGCGCTACCGGGACCAGTCCGCCGACCAGCTCGATGCCGCCGGCGTGACGGCCGACATCGCGATCGGGCTGACCCAGGCCGACCAACGGGCTGCGCTCGCGACGGCTGCCGACGGCGTCGCCCGGTTGGGGCTCGAGGCCGACGGTGTGACCTGGGCCCAACAGCGGGACTTCGCGGCGTGGTTCCCGGGCGCGACGTTGGTCGCGACCGACGGATTGGTGGACGGGCTGCGGATGGTGAAGGAGCCGGGAGAGGTCGACCGCATTCGCGCCGCGTGCGCGATCGCGGACGACGCGCTCGAAGCACTCTTGCCGACGCTCGCCGCGGGTCCCACCGAGCGAGACTTCGCGCTCAGACTCGAGTTCGCGATGCGGGAGCGGGGGGCGAGCGCGGTGAGCTTCGACCCGATCGTCGCGTCGGGTCCGAACGGCGCCAAACCCCACGCCCGCCCCGGCGACCGGGTGATCGATGCCGGCGAACTGGTCGTGATCGATTTCGGATGCATCGTCGACGGGTACTGCTCCGACATGACCCGTACGGTGAGCGTCGGTGCTCCGAGTCCCGAGGCGCGCCGGGTGTGCGACACCGTGCTCGACGCCCAGCAGCAGGGGTGCGACGCGGTGGCGGTCGGCGTGGAATGTGCGGCAGTGGATCGCGCGAGCCGGGCCGCCATCGAGACCGCAGGCTGGGGTGATGCGTTCATCCACGGCACCGGTCACGGGGTCGGACTCGAAATTCACGAGTCGCCTCGGGTTGCCAGCACATCGACTGGTACCCTCGACGCCGGTCACGTGGTGACCGTCGAACCCGGGGTGTACCTCCCCGGCATCGGCGGGGTGCGGATCGAGGACACCCTGGTCGTCACGGCCGAGGGGTCACGCGCCCTGACGCTCTTTCCGAAGGATCTCGTGGTGTGAGCATTTCGACGAACGACCTCAAGAACGGCATGGCCCTCAACCTGCCCGACGGGCTCATGACGGTGGTGGAGTTCCAGCACGTGAAGCCCGGGAAGGGCGGTGCCTTCGTGCGAACGAAGCTGAAGAACGTGCGCACCGGCGCAGTCGTCGAGAAGACCTTCCGCGCGGACGAGAAGGTCGGCCGCGCCACAATCGACAAGCGCGAGATGCAGTACCTCTACCGCGAGGGCACCGATTACGTGTTCATGGACAACGAGTCCTACGACCAGCTCCACGTGTCCACCGACGCACTCGGCGACGCGACCAAGTACCTCAAGGAGGGCGACGTCGCGGTGCTGCCGAGCTGGAACGGCGAGGTGCTCGGCGTCGACCTGCCGGCCGCAGTCGAACTCGTGGTGACCGAGACCGAGCCGGGGATCCAGGGCGACCGGGTGTCGGGGGCGCGTAAGTCCGCGACCATGGAAACCGGTCTCGTCGTCCAGGTGCCGCTCTTCATCGAAATCGGCGAGGCCCTCAAGATCGACACTCGTACGGGCGAGTACCTCACCCGCGCCTGAGCGGGCCTACCGGTGGCGCCCCGTCGAGAATCCCGCGAGCGAGCCCTCGGGCTCTGCTACGAACGCGAAGTCCGTTCGATCACCGCGAGCGAACTGTTCGCCAGCCTGCCCGCCCCCCCCGATGCGTACGCGATGGAACTGGTTCGCGGCGTCGAGAGTCACGCCGACGAACTCGACGGACTCCTGCGCGAATACTCCGAGCACTGGGCGGTGGAACGCATGCCGGCGCTCGACCGAGCCGTGCTGCGGCTCGGCTGTTTCGAGTTGGCCCACGAGCGGGACGTCCCGACGGCCGTGGTGATCAGCGAAGCCGTCGAGCTCGCGAAGCAGTACTCGACCGAGAAGAGCGGTCGGTTCGTCAACGGACTCCTCGCCCGCATCGCCGAGCAGGTTCGCACGCCTTGACTGCCTCTCCGCTCACGCTCCTGATGGATGGTGGTGACG
>JBDUBS010000211.1:0-2145 GCA_040003875.1 Acidimicrobiia bacterium
CGATCCGATGGCGTCGTAGCGCGGTTCGTCGGTGATGACGGCGAGACCGAGCCCGAGCAGCGCGAGGGCGAGGCCGGCCAGTGCACCCGTGTCCTCGAGCAACACGACCGGGAGTTCGGGGTTCTTGGTGCGGCGGATGAAGGCGCGCCAGCCGTCGGGATGCTGGCCCTCGGCCTCCCTGACCGCGGTGCGCAGGGAGAACGACTCCAGGATGACGGCGAGTCCGAGGACGACGAACGCGACGGCCGGACTCTCGACGGAATGGGGCGTTCGGAGTTTCTGGACGCCTTCGTACAACGAGAACAATGCGCCGAGCGAGAAGAGGACCAGGGCGACGACGAAGGCCCAGAAGTACCGCTCGGCGCCGTGACCGAACTGGTGGCGGTCGTCGGCCGGTCGTTCGGCCCGGCGTCCACCGAAGAAGAGCAGTCCCTGGTTCCCGGTATCGGCGAACGAGTGGATCGCCTCGGCCAGCATCGACGCCGAGCCCGTGATGATTGCCGCGACGACCTTCGAGATGGCGATCCCGAGGTTGGCCGCGAGGGCGGCGAAGATCGCGCGCCGGGAGCCTTCGGTCACGGCCACCCTTTGGCGTCGTTCGCTCGCGTCATGCGCGTGGTATCGACGTCGGAGTGGGAGTCAGACGGCATCCCACACCATGGGGTTGGTGCCGGGCGACGCGTCGAGAATCTCGACCGGGCTGTGCTTGTTGATGTGGCCGATGAGCATGTTGTAGACGCCGTACCCCGTGAGCTCGCGCAGGCGGGCCGAAAAGGTCCGGGCGGTCTCGACCGGGATCCCGAGCTGCTGGTTCTCCTGTTGGCGCACCCAACCAGCGCAATAGTTCATCGCGATGCCGATGCGATCGGTGGTGGTCGTGTTCGCGCCTCCGCCGTGCCACAGTGACCCGTGCCAGATGAGTACGCCTCCACGCGGCATCTCGGCGGCCATCGACTCGTACTCCTCGCCGTAGTTGGGGGAGTGGTCGCCGAGATGCGTTCCCGGGATGATGCGGGTCGCCCCGTTGGCGGCGGTGAAATCCGTGAGCGCCCACATCGTGTTGCACACCGTCGGCACGTGGGGCTTTGCGAGTGGCATCAGCTGGTCGTCGGCGTGGATCGGCTGGGCGGTCTCCCCCGCGCGGATGCGGATCGACGACAGCGAGGAGATCAGGCAACCGTGGTCGAGTACACCCTCGACGATCGGGAGCACGTGCTCGTGGACGGGGACGTCCTGCCAGATACGGCTCAACGCGAGGAGGTTGTAGACGCGCAGCGTGTTGGCGCCTTCGAACACGTTGGGGGAGGGAACGATCTCGTAGACCTGTTCGAGTCGTTCGAGGTCCTCGGTCAGCGCGTCGAGCAGGTCCGAGGGAATCGCGTCTTCGACGATCGTGTAGCCGTCCCGCGCGATCGCATCGAGGTGGCCCGTGAGCTGCGCGCCGGTGAGCATGGCCGAAACCGTAGCGGAGGCCCCGCGTCGGCCAGCCCGCAGCCGGGCGTCGAGCGCGCGTAGCCTCCGCGCCCATGGCCATCTACGCCCTCGGCGACCTCGTGCCCCAGATCGATCCGACCGCCTACGTCCATCCCGATGCGACCGTCATCGGCGACGTCGTCATCGGCCCCGAGTCGACCGTCTGGCCTCGAGCCGTACTGCGCGGCGACTACGGCCGCATCACGGTCGGTGCCCGCACCAGCATCCAGGACGGAAGCGTCATTCATTCGACGCTGATCCATCCGACCTTCATCGGAGACGACTGCGTGATCGGGCATCTCGTGCACATGGAATGCTGCCGCATCGGCAACGGTGCCCTGGTGGGCTCCGGTGCGATCGTGCTGCACCGGGCCGTGGTCGAGGACGAAGCGCTGGTCGGCGCGTTCCCAACGACATGGTGGTGCCGAGTCGGGCGCAGGCCCTCGGAGTGCCGGCGAAGTTGCGACTCGACGCGGTGGAACCCGAGATGATGATCCGGATCGGCGCGCGGCAATACGTCGAGAACGGGTCGCGCTTTCGGGAACTGCTCCGCCGTATCGACTGACGGCGTCGCTACTTTTCCGCTCTCGCGCCTGCGGCGCAGGCCGCTCGGGCCCCGCTCCGCCCGCGCGGGGCGTCGCTTCGGTCTCGTTCAGCGGCTCTTTCCGCCCA
>JBDUBS010000335.1:0-2132 GCA_040003875.1 Acidimicrobiia bacterium
CTTCTCGAACAGCTCGGGATCGGGGAACTGCGCGCGGTAGTACTCGGTGAAGATCTGCCGCACGATGTCGTTCATGAGGCTCACCGACTGCCCCGGTGCCTCGGCCTTCCAGTCCTCGTCCACCGCGGCCATCGGCACGAGCACTTCGTGCGACCGCCAGAACACCCAGACCCGATCCCAATGTGCGAATCCGGGGACATGGTCGAGGAGCCAGCGCGCGCCGGACGGGAGGTCGTCGTGGTAGTTCGGCGTCTCGATCAACCACGGCGGGGTGCGCTGGAAGACGGTGAGGTGACCCGCCGCCTGCGCGACGGCCGGGATGAACTGCGCCGCGCTCGCGCCGGTCCCGATGATCGCCACCCGCTTCCCCACGACGTCGACCGACGGGTCCCAGCGCGCCGAGTGGAACGACGAACCCGTGAAGCAGTCGATCCCGGCGATGTCGGGGAAGTTCGGCCGGTTCAGCTGACCAACCGCGCTCACGAGCGCGTGGCCCACGACCAGATCGGTGGTGCCATCGGCACGACGGGCGGTCACGTTCCACACGGAGTCGGTGTCGCTCCACGTGGCGTCGACGACCTCGGTGTCGAACTCCACGTGCGGGCGGATGTCGAGTTCGTCGGCGCAGGCCCGAAAGTAGTCGAGGAGGACACTCTGGGTCGAGAAGTACTGCGGCCATTCACTCGTCTGCGCGAACGAGTAGCTGTAGAAGTGGTTCGGGACGTCGACGCGACAGCCCGGGTATCGATTCTCCAACCACGTGCCACCGACGTCGGCGTTCTTCTCCAGGATCACGTACGGGATCCCGGCCTGGCCCAGGCGGTGCGCGGCCACGATGCCCGACATGCCGGCACCGACGATCACCACACGCAGGTCGCGGTCGGGCGCGATCGAGGCCAGGTCCCATCCCGGGGCCCGACGGTCGACGCCGTCGATCGCCAACTCCTCGGTCATGAGCTCGATGTAGTCGGAGTCGACGCCTGCGCCGGCGAGGAACTCCAGCGCGGTGCGGATCGACGCGGGATCGGGCGGCGGAGCCGGCACGCAACCCGCATCGCGATACCGACCGAGGGCCGCCGCGGCCGCGGACCGAGCTTCGCTCGCCTGTTCCGGGGTCACCCCACCGGTCGGGTCGAACGACTGCGAAGCCTGCGGTGCGAGCTCAGGGCGCAACAGTGAGAAGTCGCCCGTCAGCGTGGCGACGGCGGCGAGGAGCGGAGGGGTCTCGACCTCGGCGAGCGCGGTCAGGATCTCGGCATCGGTCTCGGTGATCGCCAACGGGTCCGGGTCGATTCGCATCGCGGGGCAGTTTCACACGCGAGTGCCGGTGGCCGCCCGTTGGCCCCGAGCAGCACCATCGGATTCGCAATGCAGTTCTGGTGCATCCACCATCGACGCGCCGGGGTCGAATCGCGTGGGCAACTCGCCCGGGTCGGTGACCTCGATCACGGGGCGGTACCGAACGGTGCGCCGTCGAAGCGGTCGACGGTTGCGAACGATGACACCTCGGCCCGAGTCAGCTTGGAGAAGGTTCGCGTCGGGTGACCCAATGCGATCAGCGCGGCGATGGCGTGACCGTCCGGAACCCCGAGCAGTTCGACCGCCGCCGATTCCTCGCGGATGACCATGGTCGTGAGCACGCCGCCGAGACCGACGTCGCGTGCCGCGAGGAGGACGCTCCAGGCGAAGGGGTAGACCGACGCCGCGCCGGCGAATGAATAGCGGTCGAGATCACGGTCCACGGCTGCGAGTTCGGCCAGGTCGACGACGACGGCGAGCAGCACCGGCACCCGGTCGAGACGCTCGGCGAACCCATCGGGTGATGCCGCGGCGGCGATATCGGCGGCAACGGTCACGGCGGTCGCCTCGACGGTACGGTCCGCGAGTGGCGACCACGGGGTCAGACCCGCGGCGCGCATCGCCAGATACTCGTACCAACCGGTGAGGTAGAGATCGCGCAGTCCGGTGCGAATGGCCGGGTCCTTGACCACGAGGACGCGCCAGCCCTGCCGGTTGCCGCCGCTCGGCGCGAACCGGGCGACGTCGAGGATGCGAGCGATGGTCGCATCGTCCACCGCCTCGTCGGTGAAATCCCTGATCGCGCCGGTGGTCGTGAGTGCAGCATGCAGATC
>JBDUBS010000275.1:0-7079 GCA_040003875.1 Acidimicrobiia bacterium
CAGCCTGCAGGCCGCGACGGTGTTGATCCTCA
Organism: Acidimicrobiia bacterium; assembly: GCA_040003875.1. Classification (GTDB taxonomy): domain Bacteria; phylum Actinomycetota; class Acidimicrobiia; order IMCC26256; family JAENVU01; genus JAENVU01. Next base: position 33 of record JBDUBS010000275.1, read on the forward strand.
TCCTTGCGGCCAACACGAGCTACGTGGATCACTTCCGACTCCGAGGCCTCCGACCGCAGGCCGCCAGAGGCCTCGCCGTCCTCACCTGTATCGACTCACGGATCGAGCCGCTCCAGATGCTCGGCCTGGTGCCCGGCGACGCCAAGATCCTTCGTAACGCCGGTGGCCGCATGACCCCCGACGCGATCCGGTCGCTCGTTCTCGCCATCCATCTGCTCGACGTCCGGCGCGTCGCCGTGATCGGGCACACGCAGTGCAAGATGACCGAGGCGACCAACGACGAACTGCGCGCCGAGATCGCGGCGTTGGCCGGGACGTCGACCGACGGATGGGACTTCGAGCCCATCGCCGATCACCACGCGACCCTCGTCGACGACATCCAACGCCTGCGCGACTGTCCACTGGTCCCGGCGTCGGTGGTCATCGCAGCATTGATCTACGACGTGGACTCGGGCCGCATCGGCCTCGAGGCCACCGTATGAAGGTCCACTGGTTCCTCCCCACCGGCGGAGACTCTCGCGAAGTACTGCCGACGAGCGCCGCCTCCCATCGCCGTGCGCCCGACCACGAGTATCTGACCCAGGTCGCGCAGGCCTGTGACGCACTCGGTTTCGACGCCATGCTCACACCCTGCGGTACCGGCTGCGAGGACGCGTGGCTCAGCACCGCTTCGCTGCTGTCGTCGACCCGACGGATCAAGTTTCTCGTGGCGTTCCGGCCCGCCTTGCTCACCCCCACACTCGCCGCCCAGATGGCATCGACGTATCAACGCATGTCGGGAGGCCGACTCCTCGTCAACATCGTGACCGGGGCCGAGGACGCGGAACTGGCGCGGTTCGGGATCCACGACCCGAAGGAGACCCGCTACGCGCAGACCGCCGAGTTCATCCAGGTCATGCGCGGCGCGTGGTCGCACGGGCCGTTCGATTTCGACGGAGACTTCTTCCGGGTCACCGGTGCGACGACGCGCGCAGTGCCAGATCCCGTACCCGAGATCTACTTCGGTGGTGCCTCCGATGCCGCCGAAGCCGTCGCGGCCGAACACGTCGACGTGTATCTCGCGTGGGGCGAACCTCCGGCGATGGTGGCCGAACGCGTCGATCGGATGCGCAAGCTCGCGGCCGGCACCGGACGCACGCTGAAGTTCGGGATCCGATTCCACGTGATCGCACGTCCGACTTCCGACGCCGCGTGGGCCGCCGCCGACGCGCTCGTCGACGCGATGGACCCGGCCGACATCGCCGACGCGCAACGCGACTTCGCCAGCACCAAATCGGTCGGCCAGAAACGCATGGCCGAGCTCCATGGTGGCGATCGGGACAACCTGCTGCTCCACCCCAACGTGTGGGCCGGCGTCGGGTTGGTGCGTGGTGGCGTCGGCACCGCCCTCGTCGGCAGCTACGAGGAGGTTGCGGCCCGCATGTGCGAATACCACGACCTCGGCTTCGATGAGTTCATCCTCTCGGGATACCCCCACCTGGAGGAGGCCTACTGGTTCGGCGAGGGTGTCATGCCGCTCCTGCGCGACCTCGGCCATCTCCCATCGCTCGACGGTCCGGGTGCACCCGTGTTCTCGTTCCGCTGATGCGGGTGGGCCTCCTGCTCGTCGGCCACGTTGCCGAGGAGGCACAATCGATCGCCGGCGACTACCCGGAGCTGTTCGCGACCGTCCTGGCCGGCTCCGGGATCGAACTGGTGCGGTACGACCTGGACCAGGAACGATTTCCCGGCTCGGTCGACGACTGCGATGGATGGCTCCTGTCGCCCAGTCGATGTTCGGTGTACGACGGTCATCCGTGGATCGCCCAAGCAGAGGATCTGGTCCGGGAACTGCTGGTGCGGGAGCGTCCCTACGTAGGCATTTGCTTCGGGCACCAGCTCGTAGCCCGGGCGCTCGGCGCGCAGGTGGCCCGGGCGGAGGATGGTTGGCAGGTGGGGGTCCACGACTACGAGGTGGTCGTACCGCGTCCGTGGATGGTGCCGGTCCACTCGACCCTGGCCTTGATCGCGAGCCACGAGGACCAGGTCATGGAGATCCCGAGCGGAGCCGAACTGCTCGCACGGAGCGTCGGCTGTCCGATCGCCGGCTTGCTCATCGGCGAGCGCGCCTGGACACTCCAGCCCCATCCCGAGTTCGTGCCTGCGCTCGCCGACCATCTGCTCGCGCAGCGCGTCGAGCTGATCGGCGCCGAGAAGGTGGCGATGGCACGGGCCACATTGGGGAGACCGCTCAACCGCCTCGATATCGGCCGATGGATCGCGGCGTTCTTCGCCGCGACCGCCACGGCCTGACTTCCCTGCTCGAGCAAGTCGAACCCTCCCCGTGCGACTCCCCCGGCCGGTGCCACCCACGCGTACGCTCCAATGGGTTGCGACCCACGCGCTTCATGAGTACGAACTCATCTCGACGAGGTGCGGGCTCAGAAGGTCGTCATCCAGCTGAGGAGTCCCGTGCACACCGAGAACATGTCGTATCCGGTCGACGACATCCAGCACATCGGTTACCTGGCGTTCGACGACGCCACGGCCACCGTCCGACCCGGCGTGTTGGTCTGCCACGAGGGACCGGGTCTGGGCACCCACGAGAAGGTGGTGTGCGAACAGTTGGCCGGACTCGGCTATACCGCGTTCGCGCTCGACTACCACGGAGGCGGCGCGGGTGCACTCACGCGTGACGACGCCATGGCCCGGCTCGGCACACTCCGCAGCGACCCCGACCGGATCCGATCGTTGGCCCACACCGGGCTCGAACTCCTCCTCGCTCAACCGACGGTCGACGCGGCTCGGATCGCCGCGATCGGCTACTGCTTCGGTGGGACGATGGCACTCGAACTGGGACGTTCGGGCGCCGACGTCAAGGCCATCGTCGGCTTCCACAGCGGGCTCGGTTCCGTCCGACCGGAGGACGCGTCCAACATCCGCGGCTCGGTGCTCGTCAGCATCGGCGCCGACGATCCGATCATCCCGCCCGAGCAACGCATGGAGTTCGAGTCCGAGATGCGCGGCGGCGGCGTCGACTGGCAGATGCTGCTCTTCGGCGGCGTGGTCCACAGCTTCACCAACCCCGATGCGGCGAAGGCCGGCATGCCGACGATCATCGACTACGACGCCGATGCCGATCGGCGGTCGTGGCGGGCGATGCGCGACCTCTTCGCCGACACCCTCGGTCCCGTGTGACCGGCGGGTCGGACCCGGCGCCCAACGGGGTCACTCCGATGCTCGCCAAGCCGGCGTCGACCCTGCCCACAGGACCCGGATGGGCCTACGAGATGAAGTGGGACGGCGTCCGTGCCCTCGTGTCCGTCGCCGAGGGTCGGGTGCGCATCACCAGTCGTAATGGGCGCGACGTCACGGGCGGTTATCCCGAGTTCGCGTCGATCGCTGATCCGCTCCGGTCACTGCCGGCCGTGCTCGATGGCGAGATCGTCGCGTTGGACGAACATGGCCGTCCCGATTTCCAGTTACTGCAGCGTCGCATGCACGTGCGCGACGAGACCCGGTTGCGCGTCTTGCGCGTGGAGGTGCCGGTTGCACTGATCCTCTTCGACCTCCTGTGGCTCGACGGTCACCTGCTCACCGACTTGCCGTACACGGACCGGCGTTCGACGCTGGAGGCACTCAACCTGAACGACGATCGGTGGCAGACGCCACGCGCGAGCACTGTCGACGGTCCCACGACCCTCGACGCGAGTCGCGCGCTCGGTCTCGAGGGGGTGGTGGCCAAACGCACCGACTCGCGGTACGAGGCGGGTCGCCGCACGGGTGCTTGGTTGAAGGTCAAGCACGAGCTCCGTCAGGAGTTCGTCGTCGGCGGCTGGACGGCGGGCACCGGTTCCCGCGACGGTCGCATCGGCGCGCTTCTCATCGGCGTCTACGAGGCGGGCGAACTCAGGTACGCAGGCAAGGTCGGTACCGGTTTCTCCGGTCGCGAACTCGATCGGTTGTCCGAGGTGTTCGCGCCGTTGCGACAGGACGCGAGTCCGTTCGCCGACGCCGGAGTTCCGAGGGACTCGTATTTCCTGGCGCCGGACGTGGTGGTGGAGATCCGCTTCACCGAATGGACCGAGACCGGCCGCATACGCCACCCGGCGTACCTGGGTCAGCGGGACGACAAGTCCGCGCCGGCGGTTGTGCGCGAGACCTGAATCGGTCGCATCCCATCGCGCGGCATTCGCACAGGTGAGTCCCCGACCACCGGACGGACATGCGCTCGATCGCGAGAGGATCGGGACCGGAGCGGATCCGGGCAGGGAGAGAACGCGCTCGACGGTCCCGACCGGACCGAAGTGTATGCCCGACGGCCCCGGTGTGCTGTGGGCCAAATCTTGCTTGCACCCGTCTCGACCGGCGACCAGACTCGGCCGCCGGTCGAGGTTTCTGGCCCTCGCTCAAGCAGACGGGCGCGGACAGGGAGGGCTGGAACGTCGACCAGGCATCCGGGCAGGTCCCCCACGCGTCCGGTGAGAGATCCGGATCGGGCGATACCACGCCGCGCGTGGTCGCGTCGACAACCGACGTTCTCCCTCGAACGGGCGCGCAACTTCCGATTCCGGACGTCTCCTCCTGATGTGCTCGCCACGCTCAAGTGCGGGGCGTCTCGCCCGATACCTAGCTGAGTTCGCGTCGGTCCTCGACGCGTCGCCGGCCAGCCGGCCACGATCAAAGGACAGCCTGCATGACCACCTCCACTCGTTTCGCCCGCCTGGCCATCGTAGGCATGGCCGCCGTCGCCATCGCCGGCTGTTCCTCGAACGCGAAGTCCTCGGACGCGGCCAAGAAGCTCAAGCCGGCCGCGTCGGTCACCAAGGAAGCGAAGTCATCGACCACCACCGCCCCCACCTCGTCCAGCACTGGTGCACCCACGACCGCTCCGTGCACGACGGCCGCGGCGCAGACTGCACTCGCTCCCGACCGCGCGATCGACATCACCTGTAACGGCGTGTTCGCCGCCGGTTCCGCGAGCAACCCCCAGGTCGACTACGCGTACCTCCTCCAGGACGTGAACGGCGCATGGCAGAAGGCCAGCACGACGGTCCAGAACGAGGTGTGCACCTCGAACCCGCAGGGCCTCCCGGCGAGCTTCGTTGCGAGCGCCTGCAACGACTGATCCACGCGTGATTCCATCACCGCCACTTACGGGTTGTGGTGAGTCAGCAGAAGAAGCATGCAGGCCGGCGAGGTCACCTCGCTGGCCTGCTCGCGCGTGCTCCCTGCATCCAGGATCCACCGTTGCACGCGAACCGCATCGAGACCGGCCGTCTAGACCACCTAGTCTACTCAGATGGATTCTGGGGCTCGGCCGGTAGCACCGTTGGCGTTTCCGGTGGGCTTCGAGTCATTCAACCGCCGGAAGTTCCTCAACTATCAGTTGAACCGGGCCCATGCGCTCGGTTTCGCCGATGGGGCGGAACTGCGCGCGTCGGCCCGTGACGCTCGCTCGAGCGATGACTGCACCGTGGCGATGGAGGCGTCGTCGACGCGGGCGGAATCCGAAGGTCGGCTTCGGCATGCTGCGGGTACGTTGCGGATCGCTGAGTTCTTCACGCCCGGGCGTTCCCCGGAGAAGTTGACGAGGTACCGCCGCTATCGGGCGCTGTTCGACGCCGCCTTCGACGACTCGGGGATCGTGCGTCACGAGGTGCCCTACGGGAACGCTTCACTCCCCGCCTACCGGCTCGAGGGGCTGGGAACTCGGCGCGGGACCGTGCTCGTCCACGGCGGGTTCGATTCGCTCATCGAGGAGTTCGTGGGCGTCTGGCAACGCATCGCCGCCGTGGGTTTCGATGTCATCGCCTTCGACGGGCCCGGTCAGGGTGGTGCCCGGAGGCTCGGGGGACTCACCTTCGACCACGACTGGGAGAAGCCCGTCGCTGCCGTCCTCGACGAGTTCGGCGTCGAGACCGCCGGGTTGGTCGGGATCTCGATGGGTGGCTACGGGGCATTGCGCGCGGCCGGCAGGGAACCGCGCATCGACCGTGTCGTCTCCTGGCCTCCCGTGTACGACTGGATGGTCCGAGTGCCGCGGGTCGTACGGCGGCCGGCACAGCGCATGTTGGCTCAGCGCGACTTCATGCGCTGGAGCATCCGTACCAGGGCCCGCCTCATACCGACGCTGCGCGTCGTCGTCGATCAAGCACTGTTCAACATCGACGGCCACGACCCCGTCGAGATCGTGGATTGGTTTCTCGGCATGAACGCCGAACACCTGGGGAGCGAACGTGTCACCCAGGACGTGCTCTTGCTGTGTGGTGAGCACGACGCGTTCCAACCACCGATGCTCACGCGCGCCCAGGAGCACGCGCTCGTCGCCGCTCGATCGGTTGCCGTGCGAACCTTTACCGAGGTCGAACACGCCGACCAGCACTGTCAGATGGGCAACCTCGAACTGGCGTGTCGCGTCATCACCGATTGGCTCGTCGCACCTGGCCCCATCTCGACCAAGTCGCGGTGAACTTCCGGTCGTCGTTCGCGCATCGAGACGCTCTGCGCGGAGCCGCGCTGGACGAGTTCTGCGACCGCGGTTACGACGCAGCGTCGATCAACCGCATCCTCACCAACGCCGGAATGAGTAAGGGGCAGCTCTACCACCATTTCGCGAACAAGCAGGCGCTCTACCTCGGACTCGTCGAGTGGATGATCGATGAGAAGCAGCAGTGGCTGCCGACTCATCTGCCCGAAGGCGACGACGACTTCTTCGCGGTGCTCCGAAACCAGATCCTGGCGGCGGTTGCGTTCGCCGTCGACCACCCCGACGCCGATCGGTTGACCCGTGCTCTGCTCCGAGAACGCGATCGACCGATCTTCGAGGCCGTGAGTGCACGTTTCGGTTTCACGAGCGGCGGACCCCTGGACCGCCTCGTCGAAGCACACCATCGCGAAGGGGCCTTCCATGACAACGTCTCGGCGGACTTCATCACGCGGCTGTTGGCGCTTGTCCTCAACCAGGCTCCGGCGCTGCTCGACCTCAGCGACGCGTCCGACATGGAGCGAGCCGTCGACGAACTGATCACGGCCCTGGGTGACGGGCTCCGCGCACCGTGAGGGTTT
>JBDUBS010000462.1:0-2124 GCA_040003875.1 Acidimicrobiia bacterium
GCGATCGGCACGATCCTGGGTGCGTTGGCGCCCGACGACCGGCTCTTCCTCTTCTCACTCGACGGCATGACGTCGAGTCATGGCGACCTGCCTTCGATCGTCCTGCTGCCCGAACTCCTGCACCGGCACCGATTCGGGGTCCCCCTGCTCCGCAGCCCCGACCCGGACGCTTGGCGCGCCGCGGGGTTCCCGCCCGTGGTCCCGCCGCGCCACAGCATTTGGCGCAATGAGATGAACCGACGACTCGTCACGCCACCGGCCAGTTCGATCCGAGCACGCGTCCAGCGCCTCCCGATCTACGACCGAGCCCGGTCGACCGAGGTCGGACGACGGATGCTGGCGCGGGTCAAACACACTCGCATCGGAGCGCTCGGTGTACCGATACCTCCCGAGTGCGACGACGCGCCCGAGGTCATCGAAGCGCGTCGGGACCGGGCCGACGACATGTTGTTCCTCGGCCATTACCGGCGGTTCCGACCCGACATGGACACCTTCACCCTCCCGACGTTCGGCGACGCGTACCTGCGCGTCAATGTGGCCGGTCGCGAACGGAACGGCCGGGTCAGCCCGGCGGATTTCGATGACGAGCGCCGCACCATCGACCAGCTGCTCTCCGCGTGTCGCGATCCTCGAACCGGTCGCTCGGTGACCGACGGCCTCGAGTGGCTCGACCCGCCCGGTGCCGGTCCGGACCCGCACCGGCACTACGCCGATGGCATCGTGCGGTGGGATCACCCGATCGATGCATTCGAACACCCCGATCTGGGCACGATCGGGCCCTTCCCGCTGCACCGCACCGGCATCCACAGCGGCACCGGATTCGTGTGGGCATCCGGCCCCGGGATCGCCCCCGGAGCCCGGCCAGAGTGTTCCGTTCTGGACCTCCCGTTCACCATCATGCATGCGCTCGATGCCCACGCCGCACCGCCGCCGTCGGGTACCGCGATCCCGGTGTTCACGAGTGCGATCATCTGACCATGACGCGCCGCGCCGGCATTGCTCCGGACACCTCGACCCGAACTGTTCGCCGTGGCTCTGCGCTCCTCGCCGCGGGGATGGTCGCCCTCGTGGCGGCCTGCGGTTCGAGTGGCAGTTCGCAATCGCAGCCCCGGTCATCGAGCACGAGCCGCGCCACGACGACGACCGCGCCGGTGACCACCGTCGCGCCCACCCTCGCATCGGGGGCAGCGTGTGGCGCGCCGGAGAACCCGCCCGACCACTACCAGTCGGTCGTCGTGTTCAGTTTCGAGAATCGAACCTGGGACGACGTCGGGCAAGGGTTCGGACCCGCGATGCCATATCTACACGGGCTCGGCACCCAATGCAGTTGGTTTCCCGACTGGACCGAGATCAACCAACACGACAAGAGCCTCGGGCAGTACGTCGGCCAGATGACGGGCCAGCTCGAGACGAAGACGGTCGACGACTGCAAACCATCGGCCTCGTGCAACACGACCGCCGACAACCTGTTCCGTCAGGTCCGGGTCTCCGGTCGGGCTGCGGTCAACTACGTGGAGGGCGCGAGTGCTCCGTGCAGTGACGATGGGAACAAAGCGAAGCACATTCCCGCGCTCTACTTCTACGGCGCCGACGACCGCGCCCACTGCGCCGACGAGGTGCGGCCGCTCCGGGACTTCGAACCGAACCGGCTCGGGGCGTTCTCGTTCGTCACCCCGACGCTCTGCAACGACGGCCACGACTGTACCGACCAAGTGGTCGACACCTGGGCGAAGGAACACGTGCAACCTGTCCTCGACAGCGCCCCGTACCGTGCCGGCAAGGTTGCGGTGTTCATCTGGTACGACGAGAGCGCGCCGGTCCCGAACTTGTGGATCACGCCTACCGCGCGGGCGGGCGCCCGGTCGGGGACTGCGGGCGGCGCGGCCGCGACCCTCCGGGCGTGGGAGTCGATGCTCGGCGTGCCGTGCCTCTCCGACGCGTGCACCGCGCCCGACATGCGAGCGGCCGCGCACTCCTGACCCGGAGCAGCCGCCCTACTTCCAGCGCCGACGCGTCCCGGCGATCTCCTGGGCGTAGCCGGCAAGCGCCGCGACCGAGCACAGCGCCTGATAGCCGAGAAGGAACCCGAGGTATCCGACGCGGTTCTTCCGCACTCGGAGTCCG
>JBDUBS010000263.1:0-7046 GCA_040003875.1 Acidimicrobiia bacterium
GCTCGTGATGTTTTGGGCCTGCGCGGGCATGGGTGCGGCCGCGGTTCCACTCAACGCCTGGTGGAAAGCCGAGGAACTCGACTTCGCCCTGCGGGATTCCGGTGCCAAGGTCCTGTTCTGCGACGCCAAGCGTTGGGCGATCGTGCGTGACATCGTCGCGGCGATTCCCGCGCTGGAGCACGTCTTCGTGATCGACCTCGACGACGACGACCTCGACGAACGGGGGGCCGGCGCGCGCCATCACGACGAGTTGCTCGCGGCCGAGGATCCCGGCGAGCTGCCCGAGATCGACGTGGATGAGGACGATGTCCTCGCGATCCTCTACACCAGCGGAACGACGGGGAAGCCCAAAGGCGCGACCATCACGCACCGCCAAGCGCTGGCCAACCTCATGAACCTGGCGCTCGCTGCCCAGGCGTCGGCCGGGTTGGGCAAGGGTGAGCAACGCACCGAGCACCAGGCGGCGGCGTTGCTCATCGTGCCGCTCTTCCACGTGACCGGCACCTGCTCCACGATGATCACGGCCTACGCCGCGGGATCGAAGCTCGTGCTCATGCCCCCGGGACGGTTCGACCCGGACCACGCGATGGCCACTATCGAACGGGAGAAGGTCAGCTCGATCGGCGGGGTGCCGACAGTGATGTGGCGCATCGTCGAGGCCGACAACTTCACCGACTACGACCTGACGTCGGTCACGCGCATCGGGTACGGCGGCGCGCCGGCCGCGCCGGAACTCGTCGAGCGGATCAAGCTCGCGTTCCCGCACGTGCGCGATTCGTTGTCCACGGCTTATGGGCTCACGGAGAGTGCGTCGGTTGCGACCGCCATCTCCGGCGACGACTACTTCGCCCGGCCCGACTCGGTCGGCCGGCCGGTGCCGACGGTCGAGGCGATGGTGGTCGACGAGGAGGGCGACCCGTTGCCCGCGGGTGCGACCGGCGAGCTCGCGTTGCGGGGTCCGACGATCATGATGCGTGGGTACTGGAACCGGCCCGAAGCGACCGACGCCGTGTTCCTCCCGGGCGGCTGGTTCCGCACCGGCGACGTCGCGCGGATCGACGACGAGGGCTTCGTGTACCTCGTCGACCGGGCCAAGGACATGATCATCCGCGCCGGCGAGAACGTCTACTGCGTCGAGGTGGAGAACACTCTCTTCGACCATCCCGACGTGCTCGATGCCGCGCTCGTCGGCGTTCCCCATCGCACGCTCGGCGAAGAGGTGAAGGCGGTCGTGCAACTGCGTACCGGATCGACCGCGACCGAGGCCGACATCAAGGCGCACTGCGCCGCGCACCTCGCCTCCTTCAAGGTCCCCGAGTACGTCGAGTTCCGGGATGAGCCCCTGCCGCGGAACCCGGCCGGCAAGATCCTCAAGCAACTCCTCCGAGGCGACGCCGCGGCGTCGGCGTTCTCGGCGGACACGGCCGACGACGCGGTGCTCTGAGCGCGCCGGGTGGAGACCGTCTTTCGCATCCACCGGTTCTGGGGCTACGTGTCGATCGTGGCGAATGGCGTCGCAGGGCTGTACTGCCTCGCCGCGTGGAAGTGGACGCGGCTGCGCGGCCGGCCGGTGTGGATCGTCACCGCGATCGCCGAGATAGCGATCCTGGTGCAGGTGGCGCTGGGTGTGACCCTCGTCGCCGGTGACAAGGGCTACGCGAAGTCCGTACCGCGGTTCCACATGTTCTACGGCTTCGTGATCTTCATCACCGTCGGGTTGCTGTACGCGTACCGCCGCCAGATGCGAGGTCGGCTCGAGTTGCTCTACGGGCTCGGAGGGCTGTTCGTGATGGGCCTCGGCATCCGCGCCGTCCTGCAGGTGGTCACGTGACCCGCAAGACGCGCGTGATGGTGATCTTCGGCGGCCGGTCCGCCGAGCACGACGTCTCGCGCGTCACCGCGGTCGCGGTGGCCCGGGCGCTCGACCCCGATCGGTACGAGGTGGTGCCGGTGGCGATCACGACCGACGGTCAGTGGCACGCGGCCGACGAAGCTGCCGCATTGCTGGCGGCCGGCCCGGCGGCGCTCCCGGCTGCGTTCCCGGTCGGGGGCGAGGAGTTGGAGTCGCTCGGCGCAGTGGTGGCGAGCGCGGGCCGGCGGGGCATCGACGTCGACGTCGTACTGCCGTTGCTGCACGGTCCGTACGGCGAGGACGGCACGGTCCAAGGACTCCTGGAGCTGGCCGACATCCCGTACGTGGGATCCGGCGTGTTGGGTTCCGCAGTCGGGATGCACAAGGGCGCCATGAAGCAGATGTTCGCGGCCGCCGACATCCCCCAGGGGAGCTACCTCGAGTTTCGCGACGGTCAGGATCTCGGTACGTTCCGAGCGCGGGTGAAGGACGAACTCGGCCTGCCGTGCTTTGTGAAGCCCGCCAACATGGGTTCGTCGGTCGGCGTGAGCAAGGCTCATGACGATGTCGAACTCGATGCCGCGCTCACGCTCGCGCTTTCGTACGACGAAGACGTCATCGTCGAGGAGATGATTGCCGGACGCGAGATCGAAGTCGCGGTCTTGGGATCGTTGCATCCCGAAGCGTCGGTCCCCGGCGAGGTGGTCCCGGGCGCGGAGTTCTACTCCTACGCCGACAAGTACGAGGACGGCGCCGCGCAGCTGGTGGTACCGGCCGAGCTGTCGGACGTCGTCACCGCCCAGATCCAAGGCCTCGCGTTGCAGGCGTTCGCCGCGTGTCGGTGCGAAGGTATGGCACGGGTCGACTTCTTCTACGACGAAGCCGGTCGCGGCCTGCTCGTGAACGAGCTGAATACGATCCCCGGGTTCACGCCCATCTCGATGTACCCGCGACTGTGGGAGGCGAGCGGCGTTCCGTACGCGGAACTCCTCGACCGGCTCATCGAGTTGGCCCAGGCCCGACACGCCCGGCGCACCGAGCGGGCCGGTCGCCAACGCTGATCACGCGGTGGCCGGCGATGATCAGGGAGTGATCGGCGCGGTGACGCGTACGTCGCGCGACGACCGTCCCACCCGCACCTCGAACCCACCGGCCGGGATCCTCCATCCGTCGTCCCATTCGGCGAAGCACCGGTCGTCGAGATCGAACGGGACCGTCGTGGTGTGGCCGGGTTCGATGCTGACCTTGGCAAAACGCCGCAGCGTACGTTCGGGCCGATTGGCCGGGGCGTCGGTTCGGTGCACGTAGAGCTGTACGACCTCAGTGCCGTCGCGCGGGCCGGTGTTGGTGACATCGACGGTCACGCGGCGGCCGTCGACCCGGAGCGTGTCGTACTCGAAGGTGGTGTACGTGAGCCCGTGGCCGAAACAGAACCTGGGTTCGGTGCCCGCGCGGTCGTAGCCGCGGTACCCCATGAGGAACGCGTCGGCGTAGCTCACGTGGCCGTCGGCGCCGGGATAGGTGAGGTGGGAGGGCGCGTCCTCCACCCGGCGGGGGAACGTGGTCGGGAGTCGTCCACCCGGAGCCTCGACGCCGAGCAGGACGTCGGCGAGTGCGTTGCCCCACTCCTCGCCGGGCAACCAGCACTGCACGATCGCCGCGACGTCGTCGGCCCAGTCCATCTGCACCGGCGACCCGGCGTTGACGCACACGATGGTGCGGGGGTTGGCCGCGGCGACGGACCGCACCATCTCGTCCTGGGCACCGGGAAGGAACAGGTCGGGTCGGTCCTGGCCCTCGGTGTCGAGGGTCGGTCCGGTACCGACCACCACGATCGCGACGTCCGCGGCCGCGGCGGCATCGGACGCGTCGGCCAGCGCCGTGGCGGGCGATGGCGGAACCGCGCCGAGTTCGAGGCCACTGACCATGGCCGGTGAGCCACCCGAGAACTCGATGGTGAGGTCGTAGGCCTGGCCCGCGGTGAACGCGAACGGCGCGCGGATCTCACGACTGCCGAACCCGAAGAACGACGTACCGGACTCGCGTTGGTCCCACGCGTCGAGCACTACCGCGCCGTCGATCGTCACCCGACAAGATCCGGTGGCAGTGAGGCCGAGGGTCCACTCGCCGGTCTCGGTCACGCGCATCGTGCCGTGCAGCCGGGCGGAGAAGCCGCGTGCGTCCACGGAGTCGCTGATCTTGCCGAGCCACATGGCGCGCGCGGTCCGGAGACTGGAGTTGATCTCGGCCGGTCCGCGGAGCTCGGTGCCGGCGAACACCTCGAGCGCGAGTCGCCCGTCGAGCGCGGTCTCGTTGATGACCGGGATCGTGTCGGTGGCGACCGGGCCGCGAGCGAAGGTGAGAGTGGTGGAGGGGTCGAGCGCGGCGGTGAGCCCGGCGCGCGGTGAGACCATCGGATGCGGGTCGAGCGCGGCGCTGCCGCCACCCATGATCCAGGTGGTGTCGGCCGCGGTGCCGATCAGCGCGACCGAGGGGAGGGCCGAACGGTCGATGGGGAGGATGGAGTTTTCGTTGCGGAGCAGCACGAAGCTCGCCGCCGCGGTTTCGCGGATCAGGGCCCGGTGCGCCGGGTCGTCGACCGATCCGGGGGGTCCGTTGCCGATGCCGTCGGCGGCACCGGTGCGCGCCGCGAGTTGCTGGAGCCGTCCCACCTGGGTTTCCACGACCGTGCGGTCTACGGCGCCGTTGGTGACCGCATCGGCCAACGCCTTCCCGAACCACTGCGGAGGCCCGGGCATCTCGAGGTCGAGCCCGGCGTTGGCAGCCGGAGCGGTGCTGTGGGTGCCGAACCAGTCGGAGATGACGAACCCGTCGAATCCCCACTCGTCGCGCAGAACGGTGGTGAGGAGCCAGTGGTGCTCGCTGCAGTACGTGCCGTTCACGCGGTTGTACGCCGACATGATTCCCCAGGCGCCGGCCTCGGTGACTGCGGCCTCGAAGGGGACCAGGTACAACTCGCGTAACACCGCTTCGTCGACGTCGGAGCTGATCGTCATGCGCTCGAACTCGGAGTCGTTGGCGACGAAGTGCTTGACCGTGGTGCCGACACCCGTGGACTGCACGCCGCGCACGAACCCGACCGCCAGCCGCGCCGTGAGGTACGGGTCCTCGGAGTAGCACTCGAAGTTGCGACCCGCGAGCGGGTGACGGTGCAGGTTCACCGTGGGCGCGAGGAGGACGTGCGCGCCCTTGGTCCGGGACTCTTCACCGATGGCGATCCCGACTCGCTCGATCAGGTCCGGGTCCCAGGTGGCACCGAGCGCGCTCCCGCACGGGAAGCAGGCACTCGGGACGCCGGTGAAGCTCGGCCCCCTGGCGCCGTTCGGCCCGTCGGTCACCCGCATCGGCGCGAGACCGTGATCGGGGATCCCCGGCGTGTTCCACAAGTCGATCCCCGCCACCGCCGCGGTCAGCGCCTCGAGCGGTACGTCACTCCAAGAAGACATGGGGGGATTATGACGCGACGCCTCGACGCCTCGACGCCTCGATGCCGCGATGGCTCGTCCGCTCGCACTCCTGATGAGTGGTGCCGACGCGCAGCTCGCTACCTCGCGGCTCTCTCCGCTCGTGCCTCGCTCCGTTCGGGCGTGGCTCACGCGTCACCGGTACTGACCCCGCACCCGAGGCGGAGCTTGCGGAGCCGAGCAGCTCCGGAGCGAGCCCCACGGAGCGCATGACGTTCAGGAGTGCGAGCGGCGGAGCAGAAATTACGCGAGCCGTTGCTCCAAGGCGTCGAGTTCGGCGGTGAGCGCGTCGGGGAGGTGGGCACCGAACGACTCGAAGTGGCCCCGAGCACTGGTGCACTCGGCCTTCCACTCCTCGGGGTTCACGACGAGCGCGGCGCGCACGGCATCCTCGGAGGCGTCGAGGCCGCCGAGGTCCAGGTCCTCGACGCGCGGCACCACGCCGATCGGGGTCTCCTCGCCGCCCGCGTCGCCTTCGAGCCGACCCACGATCCACGCGAGCACGCGGGAGTTCTCGCCGTAGCCCGGCCACAGGAACTTGCCGTCGGCGTCCTTGCGGAACCAGTTCACGCCGTAGATCCGGGGGAGCTTGGCTTCGTCGGTGCGCGTCGTCATCGAGAGCCAGTGCGCGAAGTAGTCACCCATGTGGTAGCCGCAGAAGGGCAACATGGCGAACGGGTCGTGACGGAGGTCGCCGAGCCCACCGAAGGCCGCGGCGGTCTTCTCCGAACCCATCGTGGCGCCGACGAACACGCCGTGGTTCCAGTCGCGCGACTCGTAGACGAGCGGCACGGTGGTGGCGCGCCGGCCACCGAAGAGCACCGCCGAGATCGGGACGCCCTTGGGGTCCTGCCACTCGTCGGCGATCACCGGACACTGCGACGCGGGCGAACAGAACCGGGAGTTCGGGTGCGCGGCAGGCGTCTCGGAGGCGGGCGTCCAGTCGTTGCGCTTCCAGTCAATGGCGTGCGCGGGCGGTGGACCGTCCATGCCCTCCCACCAGATGTCGCTGTCATCGGTGAGCGCGACGTTGGTGAACACGGTGTTCGCTTCGAGCGAGTGCATCGCGTTCGGGTTGGTCTCCATGTTCGTGCCCGGCGCAACGCCGAAGAATCCGAACTCGGGGTTGATGGCGTGCAGGCGGCCGTCGGCACCGAACTTCATCCACGCGATGTCGTCACCGACGGTCTCGGCCTTCCACCCCGGGATCGAAGGGATGAGCATGGCGAGGTTCGTCTTGCCGCAGGCCGAGGGGAATGCGGCCGCGATGTAGTGGACCGCGCCGGCGGGCGAGGTGAGCTTCAGGATGAGCATGTGCTCGGCGAGCCAGCCCTCGTCGCGTGCGATGACCGACGCGATGCGCAGCGCGAAGCACTTCTTCCCGAGCAGTGCGTTGCCGCCGTAGCCGGAGCCGTACGACCAGATCTCGCGCGTCTCGGGGAAGTGCACGATGTACTTCTCGTCGGGGTTGCACGGCCACGCCACGTCGGCTTCACCGGCGGCGAGTGGCGCACCGAGCGAGTGGACGCAGGGCACGAAGTCGCCGTCGTCGCCGAGCACGTCGAGCGCAGCCTGACCGGCGCGCGTCATCGTCCGCATGCTCACGGCCACGTAGGGGGAGTCGGTGATCTCGACGCCGATGTAGGAGAGCGGCGAGCCGAGCGGGCCCATGCTGAACGGCACGACGTACATCGTGCGGCCCTTCATCG
>JBDUBS010000055.1:0-2116 GCA_040003875.1 Acidimicrobiia bacterium
CGATACGTCGACGGGTCTACACACGCGCCCCTTTTCGACGATGTCAGTGAGGAAGAGTTCCTCGACTCTGACGGCGTGCATGCGCAGGTTTCGATGTCGATCGAGGCGCTGCAGGCGCAGGTCGCGGCCCGCAACGCCCGCCTCAACGCGGCCATGGCGGTGGCCGCCACCGGCCAGCCGGACGCAGCGGCCGCCGCCGCACGCGGCCATCACGCTCGGATGCTCGGTGAGATCCTCGTCGGCCGGAGCGTGCTCACCGCCGAGCAGCTCGTCGCCGCGCTCGACGGGCAAGCCGCCACCGGTCAACGCCTCGGAGAGTTCCTCGTCACGAAGCGGGTCCTCACCGAGCGGGATCTGGCCGCGGTGCTGGCCGAGCAGTTCGGGCTCGATGTGGTCGACCTCCGGCATCATTTCCCCGATCCGGCGGCCGTCGGTTCGTTGCCCGAGAGCCACGCCCGGGCGTGGGGAGCATTGGTGCTGCGGCGTACGCAGTTTGGATTCGACGTCGTGGTCAGCGATCCGAGCGACCCTTCCATCGCCGACCGTCTGCGCGAGACGCTGCTCCAACCCGCCAAGCTCTTCGTCGGGGGCACCGGCGAGATCCAGCGCGCGATCGACGTCGCCTACCGCACCACCGCCAACGTCGACGAGCATGTCCGCGTCTTCCAGGCCCGGGAGGAACAGCGCCGGGCCGGCCAGGGCGACACCGGCACTGCTCAGGTCGACGAGAAAGCCCCGATCGTCCAGGTGGTGAACCTGCTCCTGTCGCAGGCGGTGAGCGAGCGCGCCTCGGACGTCCACATCGAGCCGATGCCCGACCGCGTGCGGATCCGGAACCGGATCGACGGTGCCTTGCACGAGGTGCTGAACCTGCCGCCGGGTATGGGTCCGGCGCTGATCAGCCGCATCAAGGTCATGGCCAACATGAACATCGTCGAGCGGCGTCGCCCGCAGGACGGTCAGATCGAGGCCGACGTCGAGGGTGTGCCCCTCGACGTGCGGGTGTCCACCACCTCGACGGTGAACGGCGAGAAGTGCGTGCTCCGGATCCTCGACAAGCGCCGTGCGTTGTTCGGCTTGCGTGACCTCGGGATGCCGGCCGACACCCTCACGATCTACGAAGGCATGACCCGCTCGCCGTACGGCATGGTGATCTGCGCGGGACCGACCGGATCGGGCAAGACCACCACCCTCTACGCGACGCTCACGCAGATCAACCGGGAGGAGATCAACGTGATGACGGTGGAGGATCCCGTCGAGTACGTGTTCCCCACGGTCAACCAGATCCAGATCAACGAGCAGGCGGGCATCACGTTCGCAGGTGGGCTGCGATCGATCCTGCGTCAGGACCCCGACGCCATCCTCGTCGGCGAGATCCGCGACGTCGAGACCGCGCGCATCGCGGTGCAGTCGGCGCTCACCGGCCACCTCGTGCTCTCGTCCCTCCACGCCACCGACTCGGTGGCCGCGCTGCACCGCTTCCTCGACATGGGCATCGAATCCTTCCTGATCTCGTCGTCGGTGCTCGGCGTGGTGGGCCAGCGACTCGTGCGCCGCCTCTGTCCCGAGTGCAAGATCCCCTACGAGCCGACGCCCGACGAACTCGCGATGTGGGACAAGGCCGGGATGGAGCCGAAGCGGGACTTTTTCCACGGCGAGGGCTGTGTGTTCTGCGCCGAGACCGGCTATCAGGGCCGCATCGGGGTCTACGAGCTCCTGCGCGTGAGCGACGCCATGAAGCAGTTGGTCGTGAACCAGCCCACGTACCAGGAGCTGCGCGACCTGGCGGTGGCCGAGGGCATGGTCCCGCTCCAGACCCAGGCGCTCAGTCTCGTCGAGGACGACGTGACCACGCTGGCCGAAGTCCTCCGCACCCTCTACGTGGTCTGAGGAACACGATGCCCGGGTTCAAGTACGTCGCGGTCGCGCCCGATGGCGCCAAGGTCCGCGCCAAGGCCGAAGCGGTCAACATCGACAGCCTGCGCAACGAACTGCTCGCGCGGCAGCTCGACGTCAAGAAGATCCGGCGGCGGCGCAAGTTCACGGAGATCGAACTCACCAAGCGCAAGGTACCGCGCACCGACCTCATGCACTTCTCGCGCCAGGTGGCTGCGTT
>JBDUBS010000243.1:0-7020 GCA_040003875.1 Acidimicrobiia bacterium
CCGTACCCGAGCCTGGTCGGACGCGCGCCGCGGCCGCGTCGTGGTGATCGGGGGCCGCACCGCGGTCTGGGCTCCCGTCCCGGAACTCGCCGCGGTGATCGTGCTCGACGAGGGCGACGAGGCCCTCCAGGAGGAGCGGGTCCCCACCTGGCACGCGCGTGACGTCGCCATCGAGCGCGCCGCGCGCGCGGGTGCCGCGATCACCCTGATCGCCCCGGTACCTTCGCCCGAGGCCGCGGCCCTGACCGGCGGCGTGGTGACCCGGCCGTCCCCGACCGTGGAGCGCGCCGGTTGGCCACTCGTGGAAGTGGTCGACCTACGGGCCGAGCCACCGGGCAACGGCCTGCTCAGCGAAGGGTTGGCCCGGGCCCTGCACCGGACCGTCGACGCCGGCGAGCGTGCGGTCTGCGTACTGAACCGCAAGGGACGGGCCCGGCTGCTCACGTGTCTCTCCTGCCATACCGTCGCGACCTGCGAGCGTTGCGATGCCGCGGTCGCCGAAAGTGGGCCTGGAGAGTTGCAGTGTCCTCGGTGTGACACCGCGCGGCCGATGATTTGCACTGCGTGTCTCCACACGAAGCTGCGGGCGTCGCGGCTCGGCGTGCAGCGACTCCGCGACGCGCTGGCGGCACTGTTGCCCCGCACGGAGATCGCGTGGCTCGACGCGTCGGTCGACGAGGTGCCGACCGCGCCGGTGGTCGTCGGGACCGAGGCGGTGTTGCACCGGGTCGACGCGAAGCTCGTCGCGTTCCTCGATCTGGACCAGGAACTCTTCGCCCATCGCGTCCGCGCCGCGCAACAGGCGGCCGGACTGGTGGCGCGTGCCGCGCGCCGAGTCGGATCGAAGGATCGAGGTGGTCGGCTCGTCCTCCAGACCCGGACTCCGGAGCACGACGTCATCGCGCTCGCGGTCTCGGGTGATCCCTCCGGCGTGATGGTGGCGGAGCAGGCCCGGCGCGAGATGTTGGGGTTTCCGCCGGTGGGTGCGGTGGCGGAGCTGAGCGGTGAGACCGCGGCGGTGACCGCCGCGGCTCTCGCAGTCCGGCGCGACTACCGGGTGATGGGTCCCTCCGAACGCGGCGCCGGTTCGACCGCACTCGTCCTCGCGCCCACCCCCGACGAACTCGCGACTGCGCTCGACGTCGCCGGCCCCCCCGGCCACGCCGCCGGCCGCCTCCGCATCGCCGTCGACCCCCCACGGATCTGACCCCTCCCAACCCAACGCGTTCTCGCACCCGAGCTGCACGCTGGGGCGTGCAGAACGCGCGTCGGAATGAGCGCGTGAGTCGACCGACGACGGGCGCGGATGCCACCATCCCGCCCATGACCGCACGCACCTATCCGGGATTCACGGGCACCGTGGGTCGGACGTTCGCCGGATCCGTGGGCGCGTGGCCCGAACGCCCGACCGCACGCGACGGCGCGCCCAACATCGTGATCGTGCTCGCCGACGACCTCGGCTACGCGGATCTCGGCTGCTACGGCAGCGAGATCGAGACCCCGCATCTGGACGCGCTCGCAGCACGGGGACTGCGCGGGACCAACTTCCATGTCACCCCGATGTGTTCGCCGACCCGTGCCGCGCTACTGACCGGGGTCGAACCCCATCGGGCGGGCCTCGGGACCGTCGCGCACGTCGACCCGGGCTTCCCCGGCTACGCGTCCGAACTCGCGCCCGACGTGATGACGATGGCCGAGATCCTTCGCGACGAGGCCGGTTACGCCACGATGGTGGTGGGGAAGTGGCACCTGGCGAAGGACTCGGATTGCGCCGAAGGTCCGCGGCACTCGTGGCCGTGCCAGCGCGGCTTCGACCGGTACTACGGCGTGATCGACGCGTTCACCAACCTGCACCAACCGCACCGGCTCGTCGAGGACAACCACCAGGTCGACATCGACCAGTACCCCGACGACTACTACTTCACCGACGACATCACCGATCACGCGATCTCGATGGTGCGCTCACAGAAGACCGCGAACCCCTCACGTCCGTTCTTCCTGTACCTGGCGCACGGCGCGGTGCACGCACCCCTCCAGGCCCCGCCCGAGGACATCGCGAAGTACCGCGGTCGCTACGACGCCGGGTGGGACGCGCTACGCGCCGAGCGGTTCGCGCGCCAGCAGGAACTCGGGGTAGTCGCGCCGGGCGTGGAGTTGGCGCCGCGCAACACCGAGCGAGACCACGACGTCATGCCGTGGGACGAGTTGTCGACCGACGAGCAGCGCCTCTTCGCTCGGCACATGGAGGTCTATGCGGGCATGGTCGATCGCATCGATCAGAACATCGGCCGTCTGGTCGACGCGCTCGACGACCTCGGCGAAATGGACAACACGATCTTCGTGTTCACCTCCGACAACGGTGCGTCTCGCGAGGGTGAAGTCGCGGGCACGACCGCGTACTACGTGCACCTCTTGCAGGGAGACGACGTCGAGGCCGACCTGGCGCGTATCGACGAGATCGGCGGACCGACCACGACCCCGCACTACCCGCGCGGCTGGTCGATGGCGTCGAACACTCCGTTCCGGCTCTACAAGATCAACACGCATCAGGGTGGTCACTCGGTACCGTTCATCGTGTCGTGGCCGGCCGGGCTCGGTGCGGCGGGGGAGTACCGACGCCAATACCAACACGTCACCGACCTCCTCCCGACGTTCCTCGAGATCGTCGGGGTCGAGCGGCCGGCGACGCGCCACGGGGTCCCGCTCGTCGACGTGCAGGGGACGAGCTTCACGTCGGTGCTTTCCGACGCCGATGCGCCGAGCACGCACCACGAGCACGTGGTGGAGATGAACGGCCACCGCGGCTACTACCGCGACGGTTGGCACGCGGTGACCCTGCATCACGGGATGACGAGCTTCACGGATGAGCAGTGGGAGCTCTACCACCTCGACGACGACGCGACCGAGCTGCACGACCTGGCGGCGACGCATCCCGAGAAGCTCCGCGAGCTCACCGACGCATGGGAAGCCGCGGCGTGGGAGAACCGGATCTATCCGCTCGACGAAGGGGTCAGCCTGAAGTACGTGACTCGGCCCGAACGTGACGCGGTGTACGCGACGCCGGTGCGGATCCCGCGAGGGACGCCGACGCTGGAACGATGGCGGTCGGTGCAGTTGATCTGGTTCCGTGGCTTCACCGTGACGGTCGACCTCGAACATGGCGCCGGCGACGAGGGCGTGTTGGTCGCGCACGGCGACCAGGGGGCCGGATACGTGCTCTACGTCCGGGACGGCGAACTGACCCTCGCCCACAACGACGGTCGCGGGCACATGACCGAGGTCGACGCCGGCCCGCTTCCCGACGGCGCGCGCGAGATCGTCATGACCTTCACTGCGCCCGACGAGCGGCTCTGGAACGTCGCGATCAACGTCGACGGGGAGGAGCGCGCCACGCACACGGGGCTCCCGATGCTGTTCGGCATGGCTCCGTTCCAGGGCATCGATGTCGGAATCGACCGCCGATCGCCGGTCTCGTGGAGCCTGTACCAGGAGTTCGGTCCGTTCCCGTACCGCGGGACGCTGCACGCGGTGACCTACACGCCCGGTGAGCCCGCCCCCGACGCCCCCGTCCATCTCATGGACATGCTGCGCACCCTCGGCGCCCGCTACGAGTAACCCCGCCCACTATCGTCGGACGCGATGTCCACGTACACGATTCGGGTCTTCGGCGACCCGGTACTGAAGCAGCGGGCGAAGGACGTCACCGACGTCGACGGCGCGCTCGCGCGGGTCGTCAACACGATGGTCGACACCATGTACGACGCGTCGGGTGTCGGACTCGCCGCACCGCAGGTGGGGGTCCAGAAGCGGCTGTTCACCTTCGACGTCGGCGAGGGTCCCCAGGTCCTCATCAATCCGGTCATCGCCGAGGCGACCGGCGAGTGGGCCTACGAAGAGGGTTGTCTTTCGATCCCGGGGTTCCACTTCGAGATCGTCCGTCCGAAGGTCGTGACGATCACCGGAATCGACCTCGATGGCGACGAGGTGGTCATCGAGGGCGACGAGCTGCTCGGCCGGGTGTTCCTCCACGAACTCGACCATCTCGACGGCGTGCTCATGATCGACCGGCTCGACCCGGACCAACGGAAGCTGGCATTGCGCGCCCTGCGTGATGTCGATCTCGAGGCCGCCGCCCGCGAACGCCTCGACGACATCCGCCAACTGTGACCCTCCGCGTTCTGCGACCCATGCCCAGGGATTCGAGCGCCGGAATCCCGGTCTCAGGGTCGGGATCCGTTCGCCGATGAGGCTCGTCTACTTCGGGACCCCGGTGGCGGCGGTCGGACCACTCGACGCGCTGGTCGACGCGGGGCACGAGATCGCGTTGGTCGTGACTCAACCGGATCGGCGCCGAGGGAGAGGCAAGGACCTCGTCGCGAGTCCGGTCAAGGTCGCTGCGCTCCGCCACGGTCTGACCGTCGTCACGCCGACGAGAACGCGCGAGATCGTGGACCAGGTTCGTGACGTCGGTGCCGACCTCGGGATCGTGGTGGCGTTCGGTCAGATCCTGCCGCAGGCGCTGCTCGACGCGATCCCGGGGGGACTGGTCAACGTCCATTACTCGCTCCTGCCCCGCTGGCGCGGCGCGGCGCCGGTCGAGCGCGCCATCCTCGCCGGCGACGCGGAGACCGGTGTCGACATCATGGCCGTCGACCTCTCGCTCGACACCGGTGCGATCTACGCCGAGGCCCGGGTGACGATCGGCGGCACCGAGACCGCGGGTGAGTTGCACGCGCGTCTGAACGTTCTCGGGACCGACCTCCTCGTTCGCACGCTCCCGCAGGTGAGCACGATGACGCCCACGCCGCAGGTCGGCGAGCCCACCTACGCGGAGAAGCTGACCGTCGCGGAGTTCGAACTCGACCTGGCCGGGCCGGTGGATCACAACCTCCGGCTCGTCCGGGCCGGCAACCCGCGGCCCGGCGCATGGCTCGCGTTCGAGGGCGACCGGCTCAAGGTGTGGCAGGCCCACGTGGAGGACGACCGGTTCGTCCCGGACTCCGTGCAGCCGCAGGGAAAGAAGCCCATGGAGTACGCGGCTTGGCGGACCGGGCTGCGGCGCGACGATCCCTTCGCATGAACACCGCCCGACCGGTCGAGACCAGCCGCGCCGTCGCGATCCGCGCTCTGTTGCGGATCGAGGACGGTGCGTTCGCCAACGTCGCCTTGCCGGCGTTGTTGCGCGAGTCGAAGCTGGTCGTGCGTGACCGCGCCCAGGTGACCGAGTGGGTGTACGGCACCGTCCGCTGGCAGCGCACCCTTGACCACTTCCTCGTCCCGTCGGTCGACCGCCGCATTGCCAAACTCGATCCGCCGGTACGTGCGGCGCTCCGCCTGGGCGCGTACCAACTGTGGAGCGGCATCGCGGCCCACGCCGCGGTGGGCGAGACCGTCTCGGCGGTGACGCAGGTCGCGCCGCGGGCCAAGGGCTACGTGAACGCGGTGCTCCGCAAGCTGGCCGGGAACGGACCCCCCTGGCCGCTGCCCGACGGTGACGACGCCACCGCGATCGGGGTCCGGAGCTCGCTGCCGGACTGGATCGTGGACCTGCTGATCGCGGATCTCGGTACTCGCGACGCAGCCGCGGTGACTGCAGCAGTCAACGAGCCCGGTGTCGTGACGCTGCGGGTGAACCCGTTGCGGGGTACGGCGGCAGGGGTCGAAGCCGAACTGGAGGCTGCCGGCATCTTCGTGAGTCGCGGCGAGCTGTTGCCCGACGCGCTACTCGTCACCGGAGCCGGCGATCTCGGGGCGCTCGCGTGCATTGCCGACGGGCGGGCGACGCCCGAGGACCAGGCGAGCCAGGCGGTGGCGGCGTTGCTCGGCGCCGCGCCCGGTGAGCGGGTGCTCGAGATCGGTGCGGCGCCGGGAGGCAAGACCACCGCGATCGCGGAGCATCTTGGCGACCGCGGTCTCGTCGTCGGGCTCGACCGGCACGAGGGTCGGACGCGTTTGATCAGCACCGCGAGTCGTCGGCTCGGGCTCGAGTCAGTCGCTGCGATCGTCGCCGACGGCGCCGAGCTTCCCTTCCGCGATGGCGCGTTCGATCGGGTGTTGGTGGACGCCCCGTGTAGTGGCCTCGGCGTCCTGCGCCGCCGACCGGAGGCGCGCTGGCGACTGCAGCCCGAGATGGTCGCCGAACTCGCGCGTCTGCAACCGGCGCTCGTCGAAGCCGCCGCGCGCGTCGTTCGTCCCGGCGGGATCCTGCTCTATTCGGTATGCACCCTGACCCGGGCCGAGACGGTGGCCGTCGACGAGTGGGCCCGCGCCGCCCTGCCGGCATTCACTGCCCTCGACATCGCGGGGTCGCCGTGGACGAAGGTCGGTCGCGGGGCACGGATCCTTCCTGATGTTGCGGACACCGACGGCATGTACGTCCTCGCGTTGCGGGCCCCCGGATAACGTGCGAGCAATGGGAAAAATTGCGCCGTCCATCCTCGCGTGTGACTTCTCGGTGCTCGCCGCGGAGGTCGAGACCGTGACCGCCGATGCTGACCTGCTCCACGTCGACGTGATGGACGGCCACTTCGTGCCCAACCTCTCTATCGGCGCGCCGGTGGTGAAGTCGCTCCGGCCGCGCACCGAGATGTACCTCGACTGTCACCTGATGATCGACAACCCCGGCGACCTCCTCGACGACTTCGCGGCCGCCGGTGCCAACAGCTGCACCGTGCACGTCGAACTCGGAGATCCCCGCCCGCTCTTCGACCGTATGCGCAAGCACGGGATGCGGGTCGGGCTGGTGCTGAACCCGGAGACGGCACTCGACGCGGTGCTCCCGTACCTCACCGAGATCGACATCCTGTTGTTCATGAGTGTGCACCCCGGCTTCGGTGGGCAGGCGTTCCTGCCCGAGGTGCTCGACAAGGTGCGCGCCGCGCGTGCGATCGTCGACGAACGGAACCTGCCGGTGGAGTTGGAGATCGACGGTGGGATCAACGAGGAAACCGCTCCGCTCGCCGCGGCCGCCGGGGCCGACATCCTCGTGGCCGGGAGTGCCGTGTTCGGGCGGGCCGATCG
>JBDUBS010000466.1:0-7017 GCA_040003875.1 Acidimicrobiia bacterium
CGGTGCGCTGAGCGCCACCGCGTGGATCGCCCACCGGGTCCCGACCACCCGTGGCGACGCGGCCCGGATCGTCTCGGCCGGGCGGATGATCCGCCGCTCCGAACGCGTCGCGAAAGCACTCACTGCCGGTGACATCACCGTGAGCCACGTCGAACAGATCGCCCGGGCCGTACGCCGCCGCGAAGACATCTTCGCCACGCACGGCGACTCGCTCGTCGACGCCGCCATCAACGTCGGCCCCGAAGCGTTCCGCGAATGTGCCGGATCGTGGCGAGCCAAAGCCGACGACGAAGTCGGCCGCCGCGACGACCCCTCCGACGACAGTCGCGACGAACTCACCCTCTCCCCCACCCTCGGCGGCCTGGCCTTCAAGGGCTGGCTCCACCCCGACGCCGGCGTCGAGATCCTCGCCCTCATCGACAACTACGACCACCCCGACCCCACCCACGGTCAACGAGTCCCCCGCAGCCGGGCCCACCGACGCGCCGCCGCCCTCATCGCCCTCCTCCTCGGCGACCGACCACCAACCGAACATCACATCGACGTCGTCATCGACGAACACACCCTCACCGGCGGATGGCCCGACGACCTCCGCGACGCCAGATCCCACGTCGAGGGATACGGACCGGTCCCCTGCTCCCTCATCCGAGAGTGGCTCACCACCGCCGTCCTGCGCCGGATCGTGAAAACAGGATCCGAGATCCTCGACGTCGGCCGCGCCACCCGCCTCGCCACCCCCGCCCAACAACGCGCGCTACGCCACCGCGACCGCGGCTGTGTCGTCCCCGGCTGTGCACGACCGTCCCGCTGGACCGACGCCCACCACGTCATCGCCTACCTCCACGGCGGCGCCACCGACCTCGACAACCTCGCCCTCGTCTGCCGCAGACACCACCACACGCTCGACCACGGCTGGACCCTCACCCGCAACCCCAACCACACCTGGACCTACACCCCACCCACCCAACCCGGAGACACACGCGGCCCTCCCTGACCCACCGAGCGGATGGGCGCGAGCGAGTTCGCAGGTCTACGCAGTCGGCTGAGGGAGCTTGTCGATGCGGACCGCGACACCGGCGACACTCGCGGGTGAGGGTGGTTCTATCTCGCGGCGGACGAAGCCGAGGGCGATGCCGGGTGCTGCGCTCGTGATCGTACCGACGACCTTGTTACCGACCGAGATCTCGCTTCCGACCGTCAACGTCACCGACGGGTCCTCGGGGACGACGTGACGGAGGAACCGGTTCACGTGGCCGCGCGAATCGATGCGACACACGAGTTCCTGGCCGATGAAACAGCCCTTGGTGAAGCTCACCGCCTCGACCTCGAGCAGCGCCTCCTGTGGAATCACGGAATCGTCCAGGTCGGCGCCGAGCCGCGGGACCCCGGCCGTGATCCGCTCGACCTCCTCGGCCGCGAACGCAGCCTCGTCCACTTCAGGCGCGGCGGTCACCTCGAAGGAAACCTTGGTCCGGATCTTGAACCGGGTGAGCGACGACACCAGCTGGTCGCCGTATCCGGGATCGGTGTCGAGCACCGCATCCTCCCCGACCCGAGCAATGCCGGCGAGGACGTCGACCTTGCCCTGCGGCGTGAGTAACAGCGTCAACCGGCGCTCGCCCTCCGGGATGCTGTCGAGATCCTGCGAGAGGAGACTCTGGAGGAAGGACCACGTGTCCGAACCGGACACCGTGACGACGTCGCGCCGGGTCACGTTCGTACCGTCCGCAGCCCGAGCGACGCCTGCGCTGCGGTGAGCAGTGCCTTCGCCTTGTTGTGACATTCGAGGTTCTCGAGTTCGGCCTCGCTGTCGGCGACGACGCCGGCGCCGGCCTGCACGCTCGCTTGGTCGCCCCGCCACACCATGGTGCGGATCGCGATCGCGGTGTCGAGGTTGCCGGAGAAGTCGAGGTACCCCACGACGCCCGCGTACGGGCCGCGTTTGACCGGTTCGAGCTCATCGATGATCTCCATCGCCCGCACCTTTGGTGCGCCGCTCACGGTGCCGGCAGGGAATGTCGCCCGCAACACGTCGACGGCAGATCGCCCGGGCGCGAGGTCACCGGAAACTTGCGAGGTCAGGTGCATCACGTGGGAGTAACGCTCGAGCACCATCAATTCATCCATCTGCTCGGTACCGAACGTGACGACCCGGCCGACGTCGTTGCGGGCGAGGTCGACGAGCATCACGTGCTCGGCCCGCTCTTTCGGGTCCTCACTCAACTCAGCAGCCATGTGCCGGTCGTGCTCCGCAGTGCGGCCGCGAAAGCGGGTGCCGGCGATCGGACGGCTGATGACGCGACCGTCCGTGACCTGGACCATGGGCTCGGGCGAGGAACCGGCGATCGTGGCTTCGTCGTGCCGGATGAAATACATGTACGGCGACGGGTTCACCTGGCGGAGCACGCGATACACGTCGAACGGGATGTAGGTCCCCTCGAGATCGAAGCGTTGGGCGAGCACCACCTGGAAGATATCGCCGGCAAAGATGTATTCACGCGCCGCCTCGACCGCCCGGCAGTAATCGCCCTCGGCCATCGAACTCGTGAACGGTGGGAGTTCGTCAAGTGCGTCGGCCGGTGGCGGCGACGGCGTGTACGGCAACGGCTCGGCCAGATCGGCGACCAACGCATCGATGCGTTCCACGGCGCGGACGTACGCTGCATCGAGATTTTCATCGGTCATGTCCGCAGCGATGAAGATGTTCTCGATGAGGAACAACCGCTGGCGGTAATGGTCGAACGCGGTCACGTGACCGGTGAGCGCCAACACTGCGTCGGGCCAGCCGATCGGATCGTCGGGGACGTTCGGCAGGCGCTCGATCTCGCGCACGACGTCGTACCCGAGGTACCCCACGACGCCTCCGTGGAACGGCGGCAGCGAATCGAACTGCGGTGCCCGGTAGCGGGCAAGGAGCGCCTCCATGGCGGCGAGGGCACCGGCGTCGGTGGGGACGTCGGGCGGCAGGTCACCGATCGCCGTGACGGTGTTGCCGTGCGCGATCAGCGTGAGGACGGGATCACGCCCGATGAAGGAGAAGCGACCCCAGTGCTGACCGTGCTCCACCGATTCGAGGAGGAAGCCGTCACCGTCGCCGACGAGTTTGAGGAACGCCGACACCGGCGTTTCCAGATCGGCCAGGACCTCCCGCCAGACCGGGACGACGGTGTACTCCCGTGCCAGCGCGCGAAAAGTGTCGAGGTCCGGGGCGGCGGTGCTCACACGCAGCCGGGTTCGACGCCGGAGCCGAACGTCCGGAAGAAACACGATCGTTCACCGGTGTGGCAGGCGCCCCTGCCCTCCTGCTCCACCACGAAGAGCAACACGTCCATGTCGCAGTCGTAGTGCCCACTCCGCACGAACTGACGATCGCCCGACGTCTCGCCCTTGCACCAGAACTCCTTGCGGCTCCGGCTCCAGAACCATGTCCGACCGGTCTCGAGGGTGCGGCGCAGGGAGTCCTCGTTCATCCAGGCCATCATGAGGACCGCGCCGGTGGAGTCTTCCTGGACGATGGCCGGAACCAGCCCGTCGGCGTCGAAGCTCACGGCCGCGATCTCGGCCTCGGTGTGCGCTATCGGTGTCGCAATCGGCATGCGGGCGAGCGTACCGCCGCCCTCCGCCGTCGCTCCCACTCATTTGCGATGGCAGACTCCCCCGCCGTGACCACCATTCCTCCACTCGCCCCGCCCCGTCCCGTCGAGCTCGTCCGCCACGGCGACACCCGCATCGACCCCTGGTACTGGCTCCGGGACCGTGACGATCCGGACGTGATCTCGTACCTCGAAGCCGAGAATCAGTACACCGAGGCCGTGCTCGCCTCCACCACGGCCTTGCAGTCCACGCTCTTCGAGGAGATCCGCGCGCGGATCCAGGAGACCGACATCTCGCCCCCCGCTCGGAAGGGACCGTGGGAGTACTTCACCCGGACCTTCGAAGGCGCGCAGTACGCGTCGCACGGGCGCCGGCCCGCCGGTGCGACCGAGGGGACCGACGAAACCGTGGTGCTCGACGAGAACGACCTCGCCGACGGCCTCGAGTACTTCTCGCTCGGTGGACTCGCGCTCGCCCCGGACCAGTCGGTCATTGCGTATGCATTCGATGACGACGGCAGTGAGTTGCACGCCCTCCACTTCCGCGACCTGGAGACGGGCGTCGACCATCCCGACGTGATCGAGGGCACGTACTACGGCCTCGCGTGGGCGAACGACAACCGGACGGTGTTCTATGTCCGGCCCGACGACGCGATGCGCCCCTTCCAGATCTGGCGGCACACCCTCGGCGATTCCGAGGATGTCCTCGTCTTCCACGAAGCCGACGAGCGGTACTTCGTCTCCGTGGGTCGGACGCGCAGCGGTCGCCTGATCGTCGTCACCACCGAGTCGAAGTTGACGAGCGAGGCTCACCTCCTCGATCCGGACGACGTGACGGCCGGGCTCCGGCTGGTGGAACCTCGGACCGAGGGACTCGAGTACGGCGTCGACCACCACGTCGCAGCCGACGGTTCCGAGCGACTCTTCATCGTCACGAACGCCGATCACGCCACAAACTTCAAGGTGATGAACGCACCCGTCGATTCACCGGGCCGCGACAGTTGGACCGAGTTCCTCCCGCACCGGGCCGACGTCAAGATCGACGATGTCGATGCCTTCGCCGCCGCGCTCGTCGTCTCGGAACGCGAGGCCGGCTTGGAACAGCTCCGCGTCATCGGCATCGGCGGCGACGAGTACGAGCGCATCGTGGCGATGGATGATCCCGTGTACAGCACCTGGATCGCCGACAACCTCGAGTTCGACACCGATCATTTCCGGTTCGGGTACACGTCTCTCGTGATCCCGACCAGTGCGTACGACGAGCCGTTTCGAAGCGGCGCTCGTCATTTGGTCAAGCGCACCCCGGTCCTCGGTGGCTTCGATCCGGCGAACTACACCTCGGAGCGGCTCTGGGCCACCGCGCCGGACGGGGTCCGGATTCCCATCTCGGTCGTCCATCGACGGGACGTGGTCCTCGACGGCACCGCTCCCGCCCTCCTCTACGGCTACGGGAGCTACGAGTCCTCGGTCGATCCGACGTTCTCGTCGATCCGCGTGAGCCTGCTGGACCGCGGCTTCATCTTCGCGATCGCGCACATCCGAGGTGGCGGGGAACTGGGCCGGCAGTGGTACGAGCAGGGTCGGCTGCAGGCGAAGCGCAATACGTTCGCCGACTTCATCGTGTGCGCGGAGCACCTCTGCGCACACGGTTACACGAGCCCCGACCGCCTCGGCGCCCGGGGTGGGAGTGCCGGCGGGTTGCTCATGGGCGCAGTCGCGAACCTTCGGCCCGATCTGTTCCGGGCCGTCGTCGCCGAAGTCCCGTTCGTGGACGTCGTCACCACCATGCAGGACGTCGATCTCCCGCTGACGGTCACCGAGTGGGAGGAGTGGGGCAACCCCCTCGAACACCCGGACGACTACTCCTACATGTTGTCGTACTCGCCCTACGACAATGTCGAGGCCAAGGACTACCCGGCGATCCTGGCCACCGCCGGTCTCAACGATCCGCGGGTGTCCTACTGGGAGCCCGCGAAGTGGGTCGCAAAACTGCGCGCCACCAAGACCGACGACCGGACACTCGTCCTGAAGACGGAGATGGGTGCCGGCCACGGCGGCCCGTCGGGTCGATACGACGTCTGGCGTGACGAGGCGATGGTCCTCGCGTTCCTCATCACCGAACTCACGGGACCATCACGATGACGTCGATCCCTCGCGGTGGGCTCGAAGGCAGTTCGATCCTCGTCACCGGCGGCGGGAGCGGCATCGGCCTCGGTTGTGCCGCTCGGTTCGCGTCCGACGGCGCGCACGTGACGATCTGCGGGCGGTCGGAGGACCGACTGGCCGCCGGCGTCGCCCACATCGAGACGACCGCCGCCACCGGAGTCACGGTGCAGTCGATCGCGACCGACGTCACCCGGGAGTCCGACGTCGTCGCCGCGGTCGAGGCCGCCGCCGCGATCACGGGCCGCGTCGACGGCGTCGTCGCGTGCGCCGGCGGTTCCGAGACGTTGGGCCCGATCACGATGATGGACGTCGAGGCGTGGCGGCGGACCATCGATCTCAACATCACCGGCACGATGCTCACCATCAAACATGCCGGCGCTGCGATGGCCCGTGCCGGCAGCGGGTCGATCGTCGGCATCTCTTCGATCGCGAGTTCCAATGTCCATCCCTGGTTCGGCGCGTACGGACCGGGAAAGGCGGGCATCGACCACGTCTGCCAGCTCGCGGCGATCGAACTCGGCGCGAGTGGTGTGCGAGTCAACGCGATCCGTCCCGGACTCGTCGACACCGAGTTGGTCGGCTTCGTGACCGCGGGCGGTCCGGTGCTCGACGACTACCTCGAATGCATGCCGATCTCGCGCGTCGGGACGGTCGAGGACATCTCGGCGATGGCCCGATTCCTCGTGGGCCCGGAGTCCACGTGGGTCACGGGCCAGCTGATCAACGTCGACGGTGGGCACCTGCTCACCCGGGGTCCGAGTTACCGATCCCTCGTCGAGCCGCTCTACGGCGCCGACGCATTGCGCGGGATCGTCAGCTCGGAGTGAAGCCCGTCAGGGGTAACACGGTGGCGAGCTGACGGGACTGCGCCAGGAGCGTGCCGTCGGGTGCCCACACTTCACCGTCCTCTTCGAGGAATCCTCCGGTGGCCACGGTGGTGCGGAACGAGGCGAGGACGAACTGGTCCGGCGCCAGGCCCGGATGCGGGAGCTCGTTGCGGAAGTGGATCGTGAGGTCGACGGTCGGCACGACCACCGGTTCTTCGATCCGGCTGAAGGTGGGCGGAATCCAACCGTCGGTGATCGCGGCCGCGACGAGCGCGTCGACCGCCCGGTGCTCGGGCAGCCGGATCCACCCACCGGCGACGGCCCTCGCACCACGCGGCATGCCCGGCACCGGAGGGTGACCGATCGCCCATCGGGTGTCCCACCGGTGCGCGATCGCCGGCGCCTCGGGCGGGACCTGACGCGCGACGTAG
>JBDUBS010000465.1:0-6998 GCA_040003875.1 Acidimicrobiia bacterium
CGCCAACTGGGCGCACGGGTCGAGCAGTACCCCACCGACAAGGACGCGACCGACCTCGAGCTCGCGCTCGACGTGGTCGCGGCGCTCGGCGCGACCACGGTCACCGTGATCGGCGCCGGCGGCGGCCGCCTCGATCACCTGGTCGGCGGGCTCCACCTCCTCGCCGCCCCGGCATGGTCGACGATGCGGATCACAGCCTTCGTCGGACCGGCACGCGTGACCGTCGTGCACGACCACGTCGAACTCGCCGGTGCGGCCGACAGCATCGTGACCCTGCTCGCCGTCGGTGGCACCGCTGCCGGGGTCACCACCACCGGCCTCCGGTGGACCCTCACCGACGACGCGCTGCATGCGACGTCGACGCGCGGCGTCAGCAACGAGGTGACCCACTCACCGTTCACCGTCCAGGTCCGCATCGGGACCCTGCTCGCGATCCAACCCACCGGAGGTCGTTAGATGCGTGCTCGTTCCACGCTGGCGCTCGTCGTCGCCGTGCTCGTCGGGGTCGCCGCGTGCTCCTCGGGGAGCCGCGGGGTCGCGGGCGGTACCAAGACCGTGACGCTCGTCAGCCACGACTCGTTCGCGGTGTCCAAGCCCGTACTGCGGGCCTTCACCCGTGAGACCGGTTGGAAGGTCCGCGTCCTGAAGAACGGGGACGCCGGCGCGGCCCTCAACCAGGTGATCCTCACCAAGGAGGCGCCACTCGGCGACGCGTTCTTCGGCGTCGACAACACGTTTCTGTCGCGGGCGCTCGACGAGAACGTGTTCGCCGAGTACCACGCCCCCGGATCGAACGCGATCCCGAAGGCACTCCGCCTCGATCCGACCGACCACGCAACCACCATCGACTTCGGCGACGTGTGCGTCAACGCCGACAAGAAGTGGTTCGCCGACCACGACCTCGCCATCCCCAAGACCCTCGACGACCTCACCGACGCGAAGTACCGCAACCTGTTGGTGGTCGAGAATCCCGCCACGTCGTCGCCGGGCCTCGCATTCGTTGCCGCGACCGTCGCTCGGTTCGGCAGCGGCTGGCTGGGCTACTGGGACCGCCTGCGGGCGAACGGGGTGGCGGCCGTCGACGGCTGGGAGCAGGCCTACAACAGTGAGTTCTCCGGCGCGGCGGGCAGTAAGGGAAGGCACGCACTGGTGGTGAGCTACGCGTCGAGCCCTCCGGCCGAGGTGTACTTCGCCGATCCGCGCCCGACTGTCGCGCCGACCGTCTCACTCGACGCCACGTGCTTCCGCCAGGTCGAGTTCGTCGGTGTCCTGCGCGGCGCAGCGCATCCCGATGGGGCGCGCAAGCTCATCGACTTCATGCTCACGCAGCGGTTCCAGCGCGACATGCCGCTCACGATGTTCGTCGACCCCGCGGTCCCGAACACCCCACTCCCCTCCGTGTTCCAGAAGTTCGCGACCGTGCCCACCGACCCGCTCACCCTGCCCGCGTCCGAGATCGGTCGTCATCGCGCGACATGGATCAAGGACTGGACCACGCACGTCCTGCGATGAGCTCACGGCGCTTCGGACGCTTCGGGAGTGGACTGCTGTTCGTCGTCCCGCTCGCGTTCCTCGCGGTGTTCTTCGTGTGGCCCGTCGGCGCGATCCTGGCACGCGGACTGTTCGCCCACGGATCGCTCGACCTCGGTGCGATCGGCGACGCCGTCCGCGATCCGGCGATTCGCCATGTCGCCTGGTTCACGGTGTGGCAGGCCACGCTGTCCACGCTCGCCACCCTCGCGATCGCCCTCGCGGCGACCGCGGTCCTCAGCCGGTATCAGTTCGTCGGCCGCGGGCTGGTGATCGCCGGGCTGACGATGCCGTTCGTCCTGCCCACGGTGGTCGTCGCCACCGCGTTCCGTGGTTTGGGTGTCGACGGGTCCCTGACCGCCATCCTCCTCGCCCACGCCTTCTTCAACGTGGCCGTCGTGGTGCGCGTCGTGGGGGCGGCGTGGGTCGGGCTCGATCCTCGTACCGTGGACGCCGCCCGGACCCTCGGCGCCGGTCCGGGCCGCACGTTCACCGCGGTCACGTTGCCCGCGTTGCGACCCGCGATCGCGGCAGCCGCGTCGATCGTGTTCCTGTTCTGCTTCACGTCGTTCGGCGTGATCCTCATCCTCGGCGGCCCCCGGTTCGCCACCCTCGAGACCGAGATCTACCGCGCCACCGCGCAACTCCTCGACCTGCGAACCGCCGCAGCATTGTCGGTGATCCAACTCGTTGCGGTCGCGATCGTGCTCGTCGTGGCGGGTCGGGCGGCCGGACGGTCCCGCCGCGTCAGCCGGACCGCACGTACCGGGCCGCGGATGACCGGTGCGCGAACGCGCGCCGGCGCGGTGCTCGCGTCGGCCCTTGCGGCCGTCCTCGTCGGATGGCCGCTCCTCGCGCTGGTGCGCCGGTCGTTCGCCCACGGCGCGGCCGGCTACTCGAACCTTGCCCGCACGCCCCTGGGAGCGTCGAGTTCCGGATTCCACGCGCTCGGCACCTCGGTGGAGATCGCGATCGTCGCCGCTACCCTCGCCACCGGACTCGGACTCGCCCTCGCCACCGCGATCACCCGGCCGCGCGTGCGTCGCGACGGAAATCGACGCCCGAGGCTCGCAGTCCGGATGACCGAATCCCTCGCCGTCCTGCCCCTCGGCGTCTCAGCCGTCACGGTCGGCTTCGGGTTCCTCATCGTGTTCGACACGCCGCCGCTCGCGCTCCGCACCTCGTGGTGGATCATCCCGATCGCGCACGCGCTGGTGGCGTTGCCGTTCGTCGTGCGGGCGACCGTTCCGACCTTGCGCGCGGTCGACCCGCACCAGCGGGAGGTCGCGGCACTCCTCGGCGCCACACCGGCCCGGGTCTGGCGCGAGGTCGACGCCCGTATCGCGGCGCGGGCCGCGGTCGTCGCCGCCGGCTTCGCCTTCGCGAGCTCGCTCGGCGAGTTCGGCGCCACGCTCTTCATCGTCCGGCCCGAGACCACGACCGCGCCGGTGGCGATCTTCCGGTTCCTCTCTCGTCCCGGCGCGACCAACGTCGACCAGGCGATGGCGTTGGCCACCCTGCTCGCCGCGCTCACCGGGATCGTGGCCCTGGTCGGCGAGCGACTCACCGCGCGCCGGACGACGGTCTGATGCTGAGGGTCACGGGCGTCTCGGTCCACTACGGCGACGTCGTGGCGACCGATCACGTCGACCTCGCGGTGGCCGACGGCGAGATCGCGGCCGTCCTCGGACCGAGCGGAAGCGGCAAGACCAGCCTGCTCCGCGCCGTCGCCGGCCTGGAACCGGTCGCGTCGGGCGCCATCACGTGGGACGAGACCGACGTGACCGGCACGCCGCCGCACCGCCGGGATTTCGGACTGATGTTCCAAGATCACGCGCTGTTCGACCATCGGGATGTCCTGGGCAACGTCACCTTCGGTCTCCGGATGCGCGGCGTCCGATCCGAGGCGCAGGCCGCCCGCGCCCGCGAGATCCTCGACCTCGTCGGCCTCGCCGGGTTCGAACACCGCCGCGTCGACGAACTGTCGGGCGGCGAACAGCAGCGCGTCGCCCTGGCCCGGGCACTCGCGCCACGCCCGCGACTCCTCATGCTCGACGAACCACTCGCCGCAGTCGATCGGGAACGACGCGACGAACTCGCAGCCGAACTCCGCACGATCATTCGGGCGAGTGGCACCGCCACACTCCTCGTGACCCACGACCTCGACGAGGCATTCACCCTCGCCGACTCCGTGACGATCCTCGACCACGGTCGCGTCGTGCGATCGGGCACCGCGCGCGAGGTCTGGCGCGCGCCCGGATCTATTCGGGCCGCCCGGTTCCTGGGGGTCACGACCGAGCTGACCCTGCCC
Source organism: Acidimicrobiia bacterium (assembly GCA_040003875.1). Lineage (GTDB taxonomy): Bacteria > Actinomycetota > Acidimicrobiia > IMCC26256 > JAENVU01 > JAENVU01. The sequence goes on from JBDUBS010000465.1 coordinate 3,842, forward strand.
GTCACCGACGGTCGGGTCGACACGCCCTGGGGCCCGGTCGCCGCACCCGCCGGCGCATCCCCCATGGCGTGGATCGGGCTCCGGCCCGGAGATCTGCACTACCAGCCCGCGAGCGAGCTCGAGAACCCGCCGGACGCGACCACGGTCATCGGCACCGTTCGCACGACGTGGTTCCGCGGCGACCATTCCGTGAGCCACATCGACGCCGCCATCGGGCCGCTCGTGGCCGTCGGGCGCGAGCAACCGCCGATCGGAGCGACGGTCGCAGTCACCGCCGACCTCGAAGCCGTGGTGATCCTCGGCGCGTAAGGTCCCCCGCCATGTCCAACCTCCGACTCGACCTCCGCTTCGACCACCTCTACCCGTACGACGAGTTGGTCGCGGCGCTCGACGCCCTCGCGGCGAGCACGCCGGAGCTGATGAGCCTCGAGTCGGTCGGGACCTCGCACGAGGGGCGCACGATCTGGTTGGCCACGGTCACAGATTCGTCCACCGGTCCGGCCGCCGAGAAGCCCGCGATCTTCGTCGAGGCGAACATCCACGCCACCGAAATCACCGCGTCGACCGCGGCGCTGCACCTCCTGCACCACCTGGTCACCCGGCCCGACGATCCGACGGTCGCTCGCGCGCTCGCGACCCGCACGTTCTACGTGATGCCGCGCGTGAACCCCGACGGCGTCGAACTCGCACTCGCCGCCGACCCCACCTACCTGCGGTCGTCCACTCGCGTGTACCCGCGACCCGATCAGACGCCCGGCCTGATCGAGCGCGATGTCGACGGCGACGGGCGGATCCTCACCATGCGCGTTGCGGACCCCGACGGCGCCTGGATGGTGCACCCGGACGATCCGCGGCTCATGGTCGCGCGTCCCTTCGACGACGTGAGCGAAGGCCCGCACTACCGCCTGCTCCCCGAGGGCACCGTGCACGAGTTCGACCCCGATCGCGTCCCCCTCGCGCGCGACCTCCACGGCCTCGACCTCAACCGCAACTTCCCCCACGATTGGAAGCCCGAGGGAGAACACACCGGTTCCGGTCCCTTCCCGACGTCGGAACCCGAGGTGCGCGCGGTCGTCGAGGCCGTCACCGCACGACCCAATATCGGCGCGTACTTCGCGCACCACACGTACGCAGGGGTGATCCTCCGCCCGTTCGGCAGTCACCCCGACGAGCACTTCCCGACTGCCGATCTCGCCATGTACCAAGCACTCGCCAAGCGGGCGACCGAGATCACGGGGTACCCGACCGCGTCGGTGTTCCACGAGTTCAAGTACGACCCGAAGGTGTTCATCACGGGCTGTGGCGACGAGTGGGCGTACGACTATCTCGGCGTCTTCGGGTGGACCACCGAGTTCTGGAGCCCGTTGCGCGCTGCGGGGATCGAGCACAAGTACATCGACTGGTACCTCGAGCACCCGGTCGAGGACGACCTCACGTTGCTGCGATGGAACGACGACGTGCTGGGGGGTGCCGGCTTCGTCGATTGGTACCCGTTCGAGCATCCCCAACTCGGCCCGGTGGAACTCGGCGGTTGGGACTTCTTCCGCACCTGGACCAACGCACCGGCTCCGCTCATGGAAGCCGAGATCGCGCCACACTCCGAGTTCGCGGTCGCCCACGCGCTGGCGCTCCCCGAACTCGCGATCCACGAGGTCCGGGTCACCGCACTGGGCGACGGCACGTGGCACGTCCGCGCCGTCGTGAAGAACCGCGGGTGGATGGCCACCAACGTCAGCCAGCGTGCGATCGAACGCAAGGCGGTGCGTGGCGTCGAGATCACCCTCGAAGTTCCTGACGACGTCGCGATCGTCACCGGCCGACCCACCGTCGAGGTCGGCCAGCTGCGTGGGCGGTCGCGCGTCCGCACCATGCTCGCGGGATCCGACGGTGGATACGATCCGAATACCGAGCGCGCGGTCGCCGACTGGGTGGTGCAAGGGCCGCCGGGCGCGTCGGTCTCGATCCTCGCCGCGCACGCCCGCGCCTGGGTGGCGCGCGCCACCGCGGAGCTTGCGTGAGCACGCCCGTCCGCGTCGGCCTCGCCGGAGCCGGCCCCTGGGCCCGGATCGTCCACGCGCCGATGCTCGCGGCCGGCCCCGAAACCGAACTCGTCGGCGTCTGGTCCCGGACTCCGGACCACGCCGCGGCGCTGGCCGCCGCGCATGGCGTCACCGCCTTCCCGTCCTACGACGCGATGGTCGAGGCCGTCGATGCCGTCGCCCTCGCGGTCGTGCCCGCCGCGCAACCGGACCTCGCGGTGCCGGCCGCCAACGCCGGGAAGGCCCTGCTCCTCGAAAAACCGCTCGCGCTCGACGTTGCCGGCGCGCAACGGATCGCCGACGCGGTCGCCGCGAACGGTGTGGGATCGATCGTGGTGCTCACCTACCGGTTCTCCGACGCCGTGCGCGACTTCCTGGCGCAGGCGCAGACCTTCGAGGCCCACGGCGGACGCGCATGTTTCGTCTCCGGCGCGTTCCTGAGTGGCGCGTTCGCCGGCGGGTGGCGACTCGAACTCGGCGCACTGCTCGACGTCGGTCCCCACATCCTCGACCTCGTCGAAGCCGCGCTCGGGCCGGTCGTCGACGTCCGGGCCGCCGGCGACCCACAAGCGTGGGTGAGCCTGGTCCTCACGCACGAGAGCGGCGCGGTGAGCGACGTCTCCCTGTCCTGCGCGAGTGCGATCGAACCGAGCCGCACCGAGATCGAGATCTACGGCCGCACCCGCTCACTCGCAGTCGACGGACGCACCGGCGCGCGCGCCGAGTCGTTCGCACGGCTGCGCGCCGAGTTCGCGCACGTGGCGCGCACCGGAGATCCCCACGAATGCGACGCTGCACGCGGACTCGTACTGCAGCACCTCATCGACCGCGCCACCCGCGCCCTCGACAGGTAAGTCATCGTGGGAAACGTCGTCCTCGTGCTCGTGGTGCTTGCGGGATTCGTGGGTCTGCTGATGGGCGTCCGGCACCTCTACCTGCGGTTCGACCGTCCCCACGGCTTCGACTGCTCGCTCCGTCTCGTACACGGCGAAGTTCCCGGGCTCGGCCGGAAGTTCCGCGCCGGATACGCCGGCCCTGAGTTCGATCGCCTGTATTGGCGCCGAATCGCCCGTCCGGGAGCGAAGGTCCGCTTCTCGCTCGACTGCGTCGACCTCGAC
>JBDUBS010000641.1:0-2103 GCA_040003875.1 Acidimicrobiia bacterium
ACGTACCCAACGGGTCGACCATCGACCAGACCGCGGCGATCGAGGGCCAGATCGAACGTTTCGCGCCCGGATTCCGCGACCTCATCGCCGATCGTCACGTCATGAACGCCCCGGCGATGGAAGCCCACAACGCGAACTACGTGGGCGGCGACATCAACGGAGGGGCCGGGGATCTTCGCCAGCTGTTCACCCGACCCGTCGTCTCACTGCGACCGTGGGCGACGCCCATCCCCGGCGTGTACCTCTGCTCGTCGTCGACTCCGCCTGGTGGCGGCGTCCACGGCATGTGCGGTCTCCACGCTGCGCGCCTCGCCCTCCGACGGGAGGGTCACTGAGGTGTCGGGGCAATCTCGGCTGCGGCCCGCGTGCCTGAGCGGCTCGCGACGGCGCACCACGCGGAGCCGACGTCTTCTGCCGCCACCGTCACTGAACGATGAAGGCGGTGACCATCCCGAACATCATGCCGTCCGCCTTCTCCGCGTGGCTGAGGATGTGACAGTGGAACGCCCACGCGCCCTTGTCGGACTCCTTCGGTGAGACGAGCACGGTGTAGCGCTCGCCGGGCGCGACGAGCACCGTGTCGGCCTGATACGGCTGCGGCAGGGGGAACCCGTCCTTGGCGATCACCAGCTGTGGCATGCCGTGCAGATGCATGGGGTGGATCTGCTGACCCTCGTTCATGTAGTGGATCTCGACGGTGTCGCCCGGTGACGCGACCACCGGTGCGGTCGCCGGGAACGACTTGCCGTTGAGGGAGAGTCCGATGACGCCGGCGTCGTTCAGCATCATCGGGAGCTCCTGGGTGACGGGTCCGGAGCCCGGTGGGGTGGGTTCGTCACCGATGATGAACGCGCCGGCCATCCCGTCGGAGACCTGCCCGAGCGCGTAGTCGTGGGAGTGGTACATCCCGACGGCCGGACCCTGTGCGGTGAACTCGTAGGTGAAGCTCTGGCCCGGCTTGATCGGGTCCTGGGTGAGGTACGCCACGCCATCCATCGCGTTCGGTACCTCGATCCCGTGCCAGTGAACGCTGGTCGACTGCGGCAGCTTGTTCCGTACGACGATTCGAACCCGGTCGCCGACAGCGACCTTGATCATCGGCCCCGGGACTTGACCGTTGTACGTCCAGGCCTTGACCGTCTTGCCGGGTTCGACTTCCCAGTCGACGATCTCGGCGGTGAGCGCGAACTGCTTCGTGCCGTCGGGGAGGATTTCTGGAACTGCGAGTTGGTTGCCGACGCCCTTGGTGTTCATTCCGTTCTGAAGTTGTGCGGTGTAGTCGGCCATCTGTTTGGCCATGGCCGTGCTGTTCGTGCTGTCGGCCGCTTTCAACGCCGCGGTCTCGGTGCCTGCCGACGAGCCGGCAGCGGCACCACCGATCATCAGCATCGCTTTCATTCCCGAGCCGGCGTGGCCCGGAATCTCGCACACAACCGTGTAGCCAGCCGGTTTGAGACCCTTCAGCGGCATCGACGCGCTCTCGCCCGGATGGAGAGTCTTGGTCCGGATGTCGTGGTCCTGTACTGCGAAGTTGTGATCGACGGTGCCGCCGTTCGTGACAGTCAACGAGCTACCGACGGCCGCGCTGATCATGCTCGGATCGATCTTGAACTCCGAGAGGGTGACCTTGGCGCCAGATCCGCCGATCGCCGCGACCGCCTTGGCGTCGTCGCTCTTGTTGTTGGCACTGCCTGCGACTCCGAGCGCACCGAAGGCCAACAACACGGCAAGCAGCGCGAACATCCACGCGCCCAATCCGAACACTTCACGGTCACTGCGACGCAACTTGAACAACGTTCCTCCACATCGAATCGGGGACGATCCGATCCTTGCGATCGCCAGCGGCGGCGCACAGGGCCGAAGGTCCCGATCGCCGGGGAGAGAGGGCCCTGGGAGAAACGCGTGACGCACGGCAGGATCGATGGCAGCAGTCGCGAGCACCTGCTCTGTGACGAAGGAACACCGATCCAACTGGGACGAGAGTGCTACGCGTCGGCGGGCGCAGCGGACCCGAGGGAGCCGGGTCGCCGAGGAACTCGCGAGTGCCCTCGGAACCACGAGGTGGCGATGCGGTGCGTGCGGTACTCGTCACGGATCGTGTCG
>JBDUBS010000053.1:0-2100 GCA_040003875.1 Acidimicrobiia bacterium
GGCAACGCCTGATGCCGTCGCCGCGTTGCCGGATGCCACCGTTGCTGCACGCCGCAGCACGAACGAACGTCACGGCGGATATCAGATCGGCTGCGCCGCGACCTGGTCGGTCGCCCAGCAGGGTCTGCTCCGTGAAGCGATCACTGACATCACGACAAGGACGGATCAATGGATGTGACCCAACAGGTCGTCGAGATCATCACCGGCGTGTTGACCGCCGGAGGTCGGTCGAGCGGTGTCGTCACCGCGACGTCGATGATGGGCGATCCCTTCGAATGGGACTCGCTCGCCTTCGTCGAGATCTTCGTGACGGTGTCGGGTCACTACGACCTCGAGGTCTCCGACGACGACGCGATGAGCTTCATGTCCGTGCCCGAGATCGTCGACTTCGTGTCGCAGCGCCTCTGATGCGACTTGATGACCTCTTTGCGGGACGGTTCGGTCCCGATGAGGCGGGGCCGGCCTTCGAGGGTCCGGTCGCCGGAACGCGCCGCGTCGTCGACGTCGACCCGGCCGCGGTTGGTATGCGGCGGGTCGGCGCGGCCATCGACGCAAGCCTTCGGAGCGACGACGGTGTGGGGCGACGCAATATCGGCGTGCTCAGCAACCACCAGGTCGAGACCTACCTCGCGGTGCTCGGCACGGTCGCGGCTGGGCACACGTTCGTTCCACTGAACCCGAAGTTCCCCACCGAGCGCCTCACCGACATCGTGACACTGGGGTCGGTCGACGTCATCCTCCACGACGCCGGTTGCCGGGAGGTGCTCGCTGCGCTCCGTGCCGGAGGCGTCGGGGTTCCGGCCGTGGACGTCTCGACGCTCGTCCTCGAGGACGCCGACCATCAGGAAGTGGCCGCCACCCGAGTCTGGCGCGAGGAAATCGGGAGTCGGCCGCTCGAACGAGACGCGATCGCCTACGTGATGTTCACCTCAGGCTCGACCGGAGTGCCGAAGGGCGTCCCGATCTCCAACGGCAATCTCGTGAGCTATGTCCGCCAGGTCACGGATCTCCTCGGCATCGAGCGCGGCTTGCGCTTCACGCAGTTCTTCGACCTCAGTTTCGACCTCTCGATGCACGACATCTTCGTGTGCACGAACCTCGGCGGAACCCTGATTGCGCCGTCAGCCGTCGACCTGATGATGCCGTCGGGCTACGTCTCGCGTGAGCGGATCGACGTGTGGTTCTCGGTCCCGATCCTGGGTGCCCAACTCGTTCGCTCGAAGCCGGCCGCAACCTTCGGCGGCATCCTCCACATGCTGTTCTGTGGTGAGGCGCTCCCCATGGAGACCGTGATTGCGTGCCGACCATGGCTGCGCGCGGGCGGGGATATGTGGAACCTCTACGGACCGACGGAAGCAACGATTGCGTTCACAGGCGCATGCGTGACCGCGTCTCCGCGCCAGGACGGCACCGCGTCGATCGGGGGACCCTTCGGGGACAACGAAGTCGCGTTGCTCGTCGATGGTGAGGTGATCAGTGATCCTGCGATCGGGGTGGAGGGCGAGCTCCTCCTCGGCGGCCCGCAGGTCTTCGGCGGATATTCCACCGACGCACCGTCGCCGTTCGTCGAGGCCGCCGGGGCGAGTTGGTACCGCAGCGGTGATCTGGTCCACATCGACAACGATGGCGTGTACTTCCACGGTCGGCTCGACTCCCAAGTCAAGTACCGCGGCTATCGAATCGAACTCGGCGACATCGAGGCTGCGGTGCGCCGGACCTACGACCTCAAGACCGTGGCCGTCGTACTCCAAGGCGACCGGGGTGATGCCCGTCTGGTGGCGTTCCACCTCGCCGAGGAGTCACATGATTCGCTCGACGCTGCCCTGCTTCGCACGACACTTCCCGCGTACATGGTTCCGGCCGAGTTCGTTGCGCTCGACGTGATGCCGACGAACCAGAACAACAAGATCGATCGGCGCGCCCTCGCGCAGTGGACGCCGAACGCGCCCGGCGACGGGGGTTCCGGATGAGCATCACGCCCATCGTCCAGATCGTCGTCATTCTGGCGACGCTTCCCATCGTGTACTTCCTACCGAAGCGGGCGCGCGCGTCGTTTATTGCCGCTTCGGGTGCTGCGCTACTCCTCGCCGTCGCGCCCGG
>JBDUBS010000361.1:0-2100 GCA_040003875.1 Acidimicrobiia bacterium
CATCGTCGACGTCACCTTCGTAAGCGGCCAGGCGCCTCGGGGTGAGATCCACGGGCCGTCGCCCACGCTCGTCGCCGACAAGGTCGAGTTCGGGACGAGCCGGATCCGTCGGTGGTTCGGGAACGAGTGGCCGCTCCCCGCTTCCGCCGCCGACTGACCCGGACCGCCCGCTCAGTTTCCGGCTCCCCCGACTATTGACAGTCGTGGTGACATAAGTTAGAACAAGCCGTACCCGACGCCCTCCAACCAAGGAGCCGACCAATGGCGCCCGTGATCGGTGACCTGCTCATGGACTCACTCCAGCGGCGGATGCACACGATGCATTCGCTCTACTACCAGGCCGTGGGCTCGATGGACCTGGAGCACGTGAACCACTTCGAGCGCGAGGGTGTGCTGCCGATCGCGTTCTCGCTGTTCCACTACACGAACATGCAGGACGCATCGTTCATGCTCATCACGGGCACTCCGCCCATCTGGAACGAGGACTGGCAGTCGAAGGTCGGCATGACGATCGACGACCACGGCAAGCACCGAACGGTCGACGAGATGATCCACCAGCGCATCGGCGACTACGAGGCGTTCAAGGAGTACCAGCGGGCCGTCTTCCAGCGGACCGAGGACCACCTCGCGACCATGGACCCGAACGACGTCACCCGCGTGCTCATCACGCGTCCGTTCCCGCCGCAGGTTGCGAGCACCTACAGCGCGATGTGTGCAGGCCCCGAGGGCATCACCGTGCTCGACGGATTCGAGTGCTGGCTGTACCAACACGGCCTGCGGCACATGGGCGAGATCGAACTCGCGCGTGGCCTGGTTGGGCTCCAGGGCATGACATCGTAGTCGGCCGCCGTCGACTCCGACACCCCCCGACGCGAGCCAGGATCGGCAACGGTTCCTCGAAGCTCGGCCGGGCCCGAGCCGGCCCACCCGCGACCGTTCAGGTGCGGCCGCCGCGCACGAGACGGCCGGGACGAGCTCCGGTGTCCCGGTCCTGTTCACGCGTCTGGACCCCGGCCACCATGGTCGCGATGTAACCCTCGACCGGCTGCAGGTAGCGCTGCCCGCCGGCCGGCAGATCGGCATGGAGCACCGGGCGGCGGACCACGAGTCGATCGAGGTCGATCACGTTGAGGTCGGCGCGTTGTCCCACCGCGATGGTGCCGCGATCGGTGAAGCCGTACAGCTCCGCCGTGCGTCCGGTCTGCTGTCCCACCATGTACTCGAGCGGGATGGTCTCGCCCCGCACACGGTCACGAGTCCAGTGGGTCAGCTGCGTACTCGGACTCGAACCGTCGCAGATGAGCTTCACGTGCGCACCGGCATCCGCGAGGCCGACCACCGTCGCAGGGTGGGTGATCATCTCGCGGACTGCGTCGAGGTTGCCCTGCGTGTAACCGGCCGCGAGCAGCGCCACGATGCCGCTCCCGTCACCGTCGGCGAGGAAATCGTAGGCCGCTTCGATCGGCGGGATGCCCTGGGCGGCGGCCCGTGCCCCGATGGTGCTCGCGACGGTCGGCTCGTAGTCGACGATCTCGTCGAGGGCAAAGAGGAAGCCGGCGGCGTCCTGCATGACCTGGGCGAACATCTCCATCGACCCGGCGGCGTCCGCCACCCGATCGGACTCGGCCAGGATGCGCGCCTTCACCTCCGGATCGCGCATCCGAGCCGCCTGCTCCGCCCGGGGCAGGTGCGCGAGTTCCCGGTACGACGGCCGGCCCATGAACGGGTGATAACACCCGAGGCCGCCGAGGATGCCCACCGGACGTGAGGCCACCTGCGGATAGAGGTGCGCACCGGTTGCGTTGCTCGTCACCGCGAAGTCGAGGACCGCTCGCCATGCATCGGGATCGTCGATGTGCTGCACCGTGGTGAACGTGATCTTCTGCCCCGTGGCCCGCGACACATCGGCAAGGAGTCGTAACTCCTCGTCCTGACTGAACCGCTCGCCACCGAGGCCGGACAGCATTCCGAGGGACGAGGAGGTGATGGCCTCGAACACGCCGCCGCCACCGTCGGCCATCCCGTGCACCAGTTCGGTCAGTTCGACGGCGCTCGCGAAGGTGCCCGGTACGGCTTCGCCCGTGATCGACCGGTGGAAGA
>JBDUBS010000038.1:0-6948 GCA_040003875.1 Acidimicrobiia bacterium
GGCACGACGAGCGCGACGGTCATGAAGTCGCGGTAGGTGAGTCCCTCGGCGGCGGCGCGGACGTCGTCGGGGACCGGCGGGTCCATCGCGCGGATCAACGAACGGAACGGCATCGACGAGATCACATCGTCGGCCGCGAACGTGCGCTCCGCACCGTCGACCATCGCGGTCACCTCGTACGCCATGCCGTCGCGGTGGGAGACCTTGACCACCTTGGCGTCGAAGATCAGGTCCGTTCCCGCCGCGGTGACGATCTCGGCGCACTTCTCCCACATCTGACCGGGGCCGTACTTGGGATAGTTGAACGACTCGATGAGCGACGTGACCTGCTCGCCCTTGCTCCGCCGCGCCTTCAGCCACTTGGGCGTCATGCTCTCGGTGATGGCGGTCATCAGCGACATGCCCTTGGACCGCTGGGCGCCGAAGTCGGCCGACATCTCTCGGGTCGGGACGCCCCAGACCTTCTCGTTGTACCGGCGGAAGAAGTGTTCGTAGAGCCGCCAGCCGAACTGGCTCACGTAGAAACCCTCGAGATTGCTGGTGTCCTTCGGCGGCCGCACCTTGGCCCAGCCGTAGGAACTCACACAGCGGACGGCTTCCACGGGCCCGAGATTGCGCAACGCGTTGATCGGCTTCAGCGGGTAGTCGTAGAGCTTGCCCCGGTAAAGGATCCGCGACATCCGGGGTCGCTGGAGGAACTCGTCGGCCCCGAGGATCTCGAACCAGAGGTCGTCGACGTCGCGGACCTTGGTGAAGAAGCGGTGGCCACCGATGTCGAAGCGCCAGCCGTCACGTTCGACGGTGCGGCTGATGCCACCGACGATGTCGTCGGCCTCGAGGATGGTGGCCGTCCGGCCGGCCTTGGCCAGCTGGTAGGCGGCGGTGAGCCCGGCCGGCCCGGCGCCAATGATCACCACCGACGGGGACGTCGCGGGTACCGCGTCGGATTGCGTCATCACTTCCTCAGGGAGACAATCGGGTAGCCAAAGAGAGCGGCGATGCTACTCCCGCCGGTACGCCTACCCACCGCAGGTGGGGGCCAAGCCTCACCCGCTGGAAGCTGTCGATCGGCGTCATCAGGGTCATTTCCCCGTTGGCGACGCGGTAGCGGATGGCCTGGCGGAAGACGGGATGATCACGGGCTGCGGCCGCCGTCGAACCCCGGCCCAGGCCGATCGTGATCGTGCCGGTGCCCAGCGTGCCCACACCGGTGGCCCCGGGGGTGCTCGCGCCCACCTGGATCCGGTAGTCCGTGCTCCGGCCCGTCGACGCCGTGGGCGATATCTCGGCCCCACTCGTGTCGTACGCGTAGAAGGTGCGGCCGGTACCCGCTCCGGACGCGGTCGTGTGGATCCCCATCGACGTCCCGCGAACGAGCCGGATCGGGCGGAGTCGCACACGGGGGGTCTTCGGATGATCGTCCGGGACCTGTCCTACCGGCGCGATCGACGTCTGTTGGAGAAAGGGCGTGCGGTGCGGATACGCGGCCATCAGGTTCAGGTTGGCCGCGCCCTGGTCGGCCGCCCAGATGACGGGTCCGGTGATCGACGGCCGGTTCACGGAGTAGGGATTCAGGAACATGAGGTAGTCGCCCGACTGCCACACGAAGACGAGCGAGTTGTCGGGGACCGACGCCGAACTGCGTTCCCACGGGAGTTGCGCCTCGCTGATCCGGCGGTTCACGTCGATGCGATTGATGCCGATCGGCACCGTCAGCACCACCATCGCGGCGAGGAGCCAGACCGTGACCCGGCGGCGCTCCTGCCACCACCGCGACACCTCGGTCACCCCGGCGATAGCCAGGACAGCGTAGAGGGGGATGAAGTAGATCGGTCCGCTCAGGACCATCGTCGGCGACGACACGAACATGCCCCAGAAGAAGAAGTACCCGACGGGGAACGCGACCGTGATCGCCACCAGAATTTGGGCCCCTACCTCGCGCCGACGGCGCCAGAGGCCCCAGACGCCGAGCGCGGCGAGCACATAGCTCCCCGCGAGGAAGATCGGCAGGAACACCGCCTGCTTGGTGGTGCTGCGCAGCGCCTGCCCCGGCGTGTAGTTGGCGGGGTGGAACGTGGGCATGATCCGGCGGTGACCGAAGCCGAACGTGTCGAGGGGGTCGGCGGCCGTGATCGGGAACTGTCCGAACGCGCCGGTGACGTGCTTGTTGTACGCGAGGGTCGCGACGAGCAGTGGGAGGACGCCGAGTCCGATCGCGACCGCGCTCGTCAAGAGCACCTTCGGTTGGCGGCGGTGCCGCCACGCGAGGACGCCGACGACCGCCGCGCCCCACAGCACGGCATCGAACGGACGGGTCATGAAGATCCAACCGACGAGCAGTCCGGCGCCGACCAGCCGGCCCTTGCGACCGGTACGGAACCCCGAGATGGTCGCGGTGGTGAAGAGCAGCCCGAGGCCGAGGGTGAACAGATAGCCGAGGAAGATCCCGCTCTGGATCACGACGATCGGCGAGACGAGCATCACCGTGGCGGAGATCCAGGCGACACGCGGGTCCTGCGTGATCTCGCGGGCCAACAGATACGTCCCCACCACCGTGAGGGCCGCGCCGAACGCGAGCGCGGCGTCGGGGGAGCCGAAGCCGACCTTGGCGGCGAGGAGGATCAGCGGCCAGCCCAACGTGTACTGCGAGAAGAACGATTGGCCCCGGATTCCCGCGAGCCAGGGGTGGAACGAGCCCGGGAAGCCGCCGGTCGTGGAGGTGAAGTGGCCGTGTTGGAGCCCGCTCACCTGCCAGAGGTAGACGGACTCGTCGCGGTTCCAGGAGAACGCCGGGTACAGGAGGTGGCGGGCGAGGAGCGAGACGACGACCGCCCCCAGCCCCAAGGCCACGACCGGCCACCAACTTCGGACCGAGCCACGCGTGTCGACCACCGCCTGGAATGTATCGGTCCCACCGCCGCCCAACGCGGAGCACCGGCGGGATTCCCGCATCGCGCCGGTGCGACCCGGCCGACGAGCCACTAACCTCCTCCCTCGCATGACGCCGGTCGGGACGCCCGAAACCGGACCCCCCGAAACCGGACCGGCCGAAGCCCGACGCGCCAGCACCGGACACGCCAGCACCGGACATGGGGACCGGCGCCGAGCCGGCCGCGTGCCGCGTCTCGACGCGTTCGTCGCGGTGGTGATCGCCTACCTGCCGTTCTTCCTGTCGTCGCCGGGCCGGGTGAGCAGCGACACCAAGCAGTACCTGTACCTCGACCCCGGGGCCTTTCTGGCCCGAATCCCGTGGTTGTGGGACTCCCAGGTGGCGGCCGGGACGGTTTCGCACCAGCACATCGGCTACCTGTTCCCGATGGGGCCGTTCTACTGGCTCGGCGAGGTGGTCGGCCTCCCCGACTGGGTCACCCAGCGCCTCTGGTTGGGGACGATCACGCTCGCCGCGCTCCTCGGGGCCCGGTGGCTCTTCTCCCAGCTCGGGGTCCGTCGCTCCGGAGCCAACGTCGGGGCCCTGGTCTACGGGCTGAGCCCGTATCAGCTCGCCTTCACCGCGCGCATCTCGGTGTTGCTGTTGCCGTGGGCGGCCCTGCCCTGGTTGGTGGGTCTCACGATGCGGGCCGCCCGGCGCGGGGGCTGGCGGGATCCCGCGATCTTCGCCCTCGTCGTCCTCACCGTCAGCGGCGTCAACGCGTCGGCCTTTCTGCTCGTCGCGATCGGTCCCGTCATTTGGATCGCACTCGAACTCTTCGGCGGTCGGGCGCGCGCCCGTGCCGCGGTCACCGCGGCGTTGCGCATCCTGGTGCTCAGCCTCGCGGTGTCGCCGTGGTGGATCGCGGGGATCTGGGCCCAGGGTGCCTACGGACTCCCCGTGCTCCAGCTGACCGAGAACGTCCGTACCGTCGCCACCGCGTCCAGCCCCGGCGACATCCTGCGCGGCCTCGGCAACTGGTTCTTCTACGGCTACGACCGCGGCGGTCGGGCCCTCGTCCAGGCCGAGGCCTACCTCACCACCCGATCGGTCGTGGTGGCGAGCTTCCTCGTCCCGAGCGTCGCTCTCTTCGCCGGCGTGATGACGCGGTGGCGTCACCGTGCCTACTTCGCCGCGTGCGTCGTCGTCGGCACCGTCGTCGGGGTGGGTGCGTGGCCGTTCGACGACACGACCCGCTACGGCGCGTGGTGGAAGTCGTTCACCAACGCGACCTCGATCGGCCTCGCCCTCCGCAACACCCCACGCGTCGTCCCCGTGGTCGCGCTCGGCGTCGCCGGATTGCTCGCCGCGGGGGTGGCTGCGCTCAGTGCCCGCATGACGCGCGCCGTCGTCGGCCTCGGGCTCGTGGTGGCGGTCGCGATTGCGCTGTTGCCCGTCTGGCAGGACGGCTTCTTCACTCCCAGCGTCGAACGCCCCAACGACGTGCCCGCGTATTGGCACGACGCGATCCGCGCCCTCGACCGAGGGTCGCACGCGACGCGCATCCTCGAGATCCCCGGCTCCAGCTTCGCCACCTACCGCTGGGGCAACACGGTGGAACCCATCACACCCGGGCTTACCACCCGCCCCTACCTGGCGCGCGAGGTGCTCCCCTACGGTTCGCCGGAATCGGTCAACCTCTTCGACGCGTTCGAGCGCCGCATCCAGAACGGCAGCTTCGAGCCGAGCACCGTCGCACCGCTCGCGCGGATCTTCGGGGTCGGGACGGTGGCGGTCCGCAGCGACCTCGCCTACGAACGGTCGGGCGCGCCCCACCCGCGCGCGCTCTGGCAGAAGCTCACTGAGCCGCGACCGGCGGGACTCGCCAGACCGCGAACATTCGGCTCGAACACCCCGAACCGAGCGACGCCATCCGACGGCGTCGACCTGCGCACCCCGGCGTCGGTGAGCGATCCGCCCCCGGTCGCGCTGTTCGACGTGCGATCACCGGTCCCGATCGTGCGGGCGGCCGCCGATCGCAATCCCATCGTCATGAGCGGTGATGGCGACGGCGTGGTCGACCTCGCGGGCGCCGGTCTGATCTCCGGCGAGGAGCGGATCCTCGAGCTCGCGTCGTTGTCCCCGGCATCACTCCGCCACGCCCTCCACACGGGAGCCGCCCTCGCACTCACCGACTCCAACCGACGCCGGGTGACCTCGTACTTCTCGTCGATCCGGGATACGAAGGGCGCGACCGAACGGGCGGGGCAGACCACCGCCGACGTCAACGGCTATTCCAGTGACCTCGACCCGTTATTCCACCGCTCCGATGCGACGCGCTCGGTCGTGGAACAACACGGCGCGCGGGTCGACGCCAACGCCGACGAGGGGGCGGATCGCGCCGAGGACCATGCCGCCAAGGCCTTCGACGGTGATGTCCGTACGTCGTGGCGCGTCGGCGGGACCGACCCCCTCGGCGCTGCCATCACGGTGCGTCCGTACCGCGCTCCGCGCGTCGATCACATCGACATCGTGCAACCGCTCGAGCTCCCGCGCGATCGGTGGATCTCGCGAGTGCGAGTGGCCGTCGACGACGCAGCGCCGTTCGAGGTGGATCTCGGCGACGCGTCGTTCACGCGCCAAGGTCAGCGGATCACCTTCCCCACCACCTCGGTACATCGCCTCACGATCACGATCGCGGGCATCCACCAGCCGCCGTTCGACCCGGCCTTCGCCAACGCGATCGGGCTCGCCGAGGTTCGCCTCGATCACATCCGTGTCCGCGAAACCGTGCGCCTCCCCGTCGATCTCACCGACCGGGTCGGCGGCGACGCATCCGGGCATTCCCTCGCGATCGTCATGTCCCGGCTCCGCCAGGACACCGCTACCGACGGTCGCCTCGACGAAGAGTTGACCCTCGACCGCCGCTTCGCGCTCCCGGACACCCGTACCTTCGCCGTCTCCGGGACTGCGCGCGTCAACCCCGACGCCGGTGATCCGACCATCGACACCGTGCTGGGCACGACTGTTCCGGGCGCGACGTTCCGCGCGTCGGACCATCTCCACGGCGACCTCGGCGCCCGCGCTTCCCGCGCGTTCGACGGCCAGACGTCGACGGCGTGGACCTCCGCCTACGGCACCCAACTCGGCCAATGGATCGAGACCACTGCGACCGACCCGGTCACCACCGACCACCTCTCCTTCGCGGCCCTCGCGGACGCCGACCACACCACCCCGACCCGCGTCGATGTCGTGGCCGACGGGCGGGTCGTGGCGCGCACCAACGTCTCGACTCCCGTCGTGAACGGGCGGCGCGCCGTCGCGGTCGCGTTCCCACCGACCACGGCCCGCAGGTGGCGCCTCGTCGTCACCGCGGTGACCCCACCGACCGGCGTTGCGGCCACCGCGCCGGCGCAGGTCCCGCCGGTCGCCCTCGACGCCATCACCATCCCGGGGATCCCAGCCGCGCCGGAGACGGGCGCCATCGACCGGCGTTGCCGGACCGGCCTCGTCACGATTGACGGTGCGCCGGTCGCGATCCGGCTCACGGGCACCGATGCAGAAGCCCGATCGGGCGTCGCGCTCGACCGATGCGACGGACCGCTGCGGCTCACGCGCGGATCGCACACGATCACGACGGCGCGCGGTTGGGACACTGCGATCGACGTCGACCGACTGGTCCTCACCTCCGATCCGGCTGGCGCGCCCGCCGCGGCCGGCCCCCTCGTGACCACCGACCCGTCGGGCACCCGGCTGCAGGTGCGCAACCCGTCGCCGAGCACGGTGGACATCACCGGTCGCACCGATGGGAAGCCGTTCTGGCTGGTACTCGGCCAGAGTCACAACCGCGGGTGGCAGGCGCGACTCGACGGTCACGACCTCGGCGCCCCGACCCTGGTGGATGGGTATGCGAACGCCTGGTTGGTCCGCCCGGGTCATGCCGGAACCGTCTCGCTCGCGCTCGAATGGACGCCGCAGAAGTTCGTCTGGATCGCGCTGGCCGTCTCGATCGTCGGGATCGTGCTCTGCGGGCTGATCATCCTCGTCACGCGACGCCGTCGATCAGCGGTCGATCCCGC
>JBDUBS010000236.1:0-2086 GCA_040003875.1 Acidimicrobiia bacterium
GACGACGGGGCTCGACCCGCTGAGCCGTAACCATCTCTGGGACATGCTCACCGAGTTGGTACGGGGCGGGACCACCGTCATCCTCACGACCCAATACCTCGAAGAGGCCGATCGGATGGCCGACGACATCGTCGTCCTCGACCACGGCCGCTCGGTCGCCCACGGCACCCCCGCCGAACTCAAGGCCCAGATCGGTGATGACCGCCTCGACGTGAAGGTCGGTTCGGCCGAGGCGGTGCAACCCGCGGCGATCGCCATCGCGCCGTTCGCCGACCGGGCACCGACCCTGGACCCGGAGCGGCATCTCATCACGGTGCCGATCAAGCCGGGTGTCCGGGTGGTGGAGATTGTGCGGGCCCTCGACGACGCCGGCATCGACGCGATCGACGTGACCCGGCGCGAGGTGACCCTCGACGACGTGTTCGTGACCCTCACCGGCACCTCCCGTCGTGACGAGGACGAGGACGAGGAGACGGAGAGGAAGCGATGAGCAACAGCCTGATGAACGACGCGAGCACGCTCGCGCGCCGCAACCTCGAGCACATCCGCCAGGTGCCCGAGAAGCTCACCAACGTCACCGTGCAACCGTTGATGTTCGTGCTGCTCTTCGCGTACGTGTTCGGCGGCGCGATCCGCGTGCAGGGTGGTAACTACAACGAGTACCTGATGGCAGGGATCCTGATCCAGACCCTGGCCTTCGCCATGATGGGACCGGCGATGTCGGTCGCCACCGATTTCCAGGAAGGCGTGATCGACCGGTTCCGATCGCTGCCGACGCGGCGCTCGGCGTATCTGCTCGGGCACTACTTCGCGGAGATGCTCGGATCGATCCTCACCATCGTGATCCTTTTGGGCACCGGTCTCATCGTCGGTTGGCGCACCCACGCGAGCGTCTTCGAGGTCACCGAGGCCATCGTCCTGCTGCTGGTCTTCGCGTCCGGGGTCGTCTGGATGGGGCTGTGGCTCGGTGTGCTCGTGCGCTCGCCCGACGCAGTGATGGGCATCGGTTTCGTCATCGTCTTCCCGCTGACCTTCGTGTCCAATGCCTTCGTGCCGATCCAGTCGATGCCGACGATCCTGCAATGGATGGCGACGGTCAATCCGATCAGCGTCCTCATCGCGGCGATGCGAGAACTGTTCGGGAATCCGGTGACGCCGGTGACCAAACACGTCTGGCCGATCGACCATCCGGTCGCCGCGGCATGGATCTACAGCATCGCCCTCGTCGCGCTCGGTTGGGTCATCGCACAGCGCCGTTACCGCGCCCGAACCACCGACTGATCCGGTGGATACGGGCAGTGGCGACAGCCGCTGCCGCAACAGTCCCCTCTTGCGGTGAGCGTGGCGGCGGTCATGACGTCGTACCCGGTGATCGGGTCCCGGTAGGTGGGTACGCCGTTGGCCACCGCATCGTCGTGCGCACGCTGCGCGGCCGCGGAGATCATCGGGGCGTCCGAATCGTCCCCAACCCGTCAGACCTGGCGGCCGAGGAGACCGAGCATCCGCGTCGGAGCGTCGGCATCGGGCGCCACGGACACCTCGGGGCCGCACACGCCCGGACTTCGCAACGCCGGACCGAAGGCGGACGCCCCGGCGATGACCCGTTCGGCATCGACGGGGTCGATCGTCTCGTCGCCCCCTGTCGCGCGGGCGAGGTCCCATCGGTGCACCACGAGGTCGAAGCAGGCGAAGCGGTCGATGGCCGACTCGAACGTCGACGGACCGAACATGCCGTCGAACGTCTGAGTCGCGAGGGTGGGGTCGTCGAGGACCACGGTGACCGAGTCGAATGCGGTGCGAAGGGCGCGCTCGGGATCTTCGGCGACCGGCGGGATCGTGACCGGCTCCAGCCCGACGAACGGCCGGAACAGACCCTGCACGTTGGCCACGTGCTCCACCACCCCGAGTGCCGTCCACTCTTCGCACGGCGACGGCGACGCCCACCGGTCGGCCGGCACCACGCGCACCGCGACGATGAACTCCTCACCGAGTCGGCGGTATCGGTCCGCAACTTCACTCATGGCTGCTCGTTTCTTTGGGGCTGACTGGGCATGGCTCATACCGGCCGGCCCTGGAAGTCGCCGAT
>JBDUBS010000282.1:0-2086 GCA_040003875.1 Acidimicrobiia bacterium
AACGCCGCTCGCTCGTTGCGTTGGGCCAGCGCGCCCGTGATATCGCCCTCGAGCGGGCAGTGCGGGCCCTTGTTTGCGTCGTGGTTGGCATCCCGATCGCGTTCGTCGTCCTCGCAACGATGAGCGCGCTATTCCCGCTCGGTGCACTCCGTGCGTTCGAGCCCTACCCGGGTGTCCATGTTGACTGGGTCGTCGTCCTTCTCGGTGTCGCCGCGACGACCGTGGTCGCGATTGTCGGCAGTGTCGTTGTACGCGACGGCTCCGCACGATCCGTTCGTGGTCGCCGATCCGCGACCCATCGCGTCGGCACAACGAGAGCCGGAGTGTCGCTGGGGTTGGGCACGCATTTCGCCCGAGTGGGCCCGTCCGGGGCGCGCCGGTCGGGCGCGGCGGCGATCGCGATGCTCCTCGGCGTCGCCGGCCTCGTCGGCTCGGGTGTCGTCGCCCTCAACCTCGATTCGATCACGCAGACGCCCGCACGCTGGGGTGTGAACTACGACCGGCTCTTCGGGAACCCCTACGTAGAAGCCGACTCCGACATCGTCGCGCCGGTCGTTCACGAGCCGGGGGTGGCGAAGCTGACGGCGGTGCACGTGGGTTCCCTCACCATCGACGGTCGCGAAACGCCGACGCTCGCGGTTGACGCCGTGAAGGGTGGTTTGGGCCCGACGACGCTCGCCGGTCGAGCCCCCCAGCGGGCCCACGAGATCGGTCTTGGAGAAGAGATCGCGCGCCGACTGCACGTCGGGATCGGTGACCGGGTGTCTGTCGCGGGCAGTGGACGTTCGCACGAGACCATGCGCGTCGTGGGTATCGTCGTCACGCCGGATTCGGCCGGCGGTGGCGCTGCCGTCACCTTCTCGGCTTACCGACATCTCAATCCCGATGCGACGCGCAACGTCCTACTGGCGCGCTTTGCTCCTGACGTCTCGCCCGCCGCCGTCCGTCGCATCGCCGCCGCAAACTTCACACCGCCCGACGCCCTGCCGGTACCCGCGAGCGTTCGGGCGCTGCGCCGGATCTTGCCCGCTCCGCTCGCGCTCGAGTTCGCCCTGCTGATGCTCCTCCTTGTGAGCGGCGCGTTCATGCTGACGTTGTCTGTGCGTGCCCAACGGCGCGACTTCGCCGTGCTCCGGGCACTCGGCGCGACGCCGAGCCAGCTACGGGCGGTCGTGCACTGGCAGGCGACCCTCGTCACGCTCGCCGTGCTCGTCGTCGGTGCGCCCCTCGGGATCGCGCTCGGGCGATGGATCCTGAGACGGCTCACGAGCGCGCTCGGCATCGTTCCCGGCGCGGACCTCCCGTACGCTCAACTGCTCGTTGTCGCCGTCGCGACCGTCGTCGTTGCGAACCTGCTCGCGGTGGTGCCGGCTCGCCGTGTCGCTCGCTCGGCCATCGCCCAGCGCACGCGGGAGTGAACCGCCTCACCCAGGTGACACCTCGACAGCTCAAGACCCGCGAGGCTGAAACGGGTAGGAAGGACCGGCCCAGTTGGATCGATCCGTCAGGTTGTTGCGGTCCTCGATCAGACCAGGCGGTTCATTCCTGCATTGGCCCCGCACTCGGCTCGGCCATACCGTTGGGCGCGCTCGGTACCATCGGCTGCGCCCGGACGACCACGACGAACACGGTGGTCCACCGTTTCCTCGACGCCGTGCTCGTACATAATCGGACGACTCCGGGAGCCCCTGAACTCACAGCAAGACTGCCAGGCATCCGAGGCGCGTCGTAGTCCCCGCGTGCGGGAGGCCGGCCCACAATCCGAACGCGAGGAGAACGACCGTGTCCAACTTCTACAGCAAGTATCAGCGCACATTTCAGGATCAGTTCGACAGCCGGGCGCTGGCCGACACCCTGGAAGCCGTCACGGTCCAGCCGAGTCTGGATGACCTCGCCACGACCTTCATCGAATCGCGTGCCTTCTTCTTCCTCAGCACTGTGAACCACGAGGGGCATCCCACCGTGTCCCACAAGGGTGGTGCTCCGGGGTTCGTCCGCGTCACCGATCCGACGACCATTGTCTTTCCCAGCTACGACGGAAATGGCATGTTCCTGTCGATGGGCAACATCGTGGGAGACGGACGCA
>JBDUBS010000566.1:0-2074 GCA_040003875.1 Acidimicrobiia bacterium
GGGCATTCAACAAAGTGGTCTTGCCCGAACCCGTGCCGCCCGAGATCAGGACGTTCACGCCGGCCCCGATCAGGTCCCGCACGGCGTCCGCGGCGACGGGTTCGACGCCGAAGCCAGCGAGCCCGACCCGACGCGCTGCGAACCGTCGGATCGTGAGGCACGGTCCGTCGATCGCGAGCGGCGGGATGACCGCGTGGAGCCGGGAACCGTCGGCCAGCCGGGCTTCGACCATGGGCGAAGACCGGTCGAGCCGGAGTCCGAGCGGCGCCAACACGCGCTCGACGAGCCGCACGATCCCGTCGTCGTCGATGGGCAACGCCACGGGCTCGACCACGCCCGCCCGCTCCACGTAGCACCGACCGGCACCGTTCACCATGATCTCGTCGATGGTCGGGTCGGCGAGGAGCGGCTCGAGTGCGCCGAGGCCACGGACGGTGTCCATGAGGTCGGTGACGAGGACCTCCCGCCGATCCTGGGTCAGGAGGGGATCTTCGGCGGCAACGAGGTTCTCGACCCGGGCCCGGACGTCGTCGATCGGCGCCCCGACCAACTGTTCGGCGCCCTCGGACCCGAGCAAACGCCGATGGACCGCCGTGCGGATCGACTCCTCGCGCGCCGAGACCGGCGCCATCGTCACGCCGCCACCCCGCGCCGCGTTCCGCCGAGCCCGAGCTCGCGCAGCACCGATCCGACGCCCCGGGCCAGGGGTTCGGGTAACCGAGCCGGCAACGTTCCCGCATCGACCGCGCGGCAGATCGCATCCCGCGTCGGGATCCGGGCGACCACGGGCCGGGTGAGCACCTGGGCGAGATCAGTCGGTCCGAGCGAACGCCCGGGCTCTTGCACCACCACCACGCCGAATGCAAGCGGCGTCAGCGGATTGCGCACTGCGCGCCGCAGTGCGACGTAACACTCCCGCATCACCAGCAGCGACGTGTCGGACACCTCGATGATCGCGCGGGACGCGGCAGAGTCGGGCACCCCGACGTCGACCACGGTGCTGGGGCCGTCGCGTAACGCCACCGCGAGCGCAGCGCCCGCTTCGGCGGCCGCGACCGGCTCCAGCACGCCGGGCCCACGGCCACGCGGGAGCAACGACAGTCCGGGCACGATCTCGATGCCGAGACGGTCGAGCGCGTCGGTCGGCGCGGTCGCGCCGAGCGCCAACCAGTCGGCGATCCCCGTTTCGGGATCGGCAGCCAACCCGAGGATCGCGGGTTGATCCCCGCCGAGGTCGACGAGCCGGGCGGACCCGGTTGCTCGTACGAGGGCCAACGCGCACGCCGCGGCCACGACGGAAGTACCGGAGCCACCCTTGGGTGACCAGAACGAGAGAAGCGACATCCCCACTCCAGCGAGTCGGCGCGCGGATCGCGCGCGAGCAGAACGGACTCGGGGAGTGACGGGGGAAGGTGTCGCACTGTGCCGGATCGCCACAAAGGTGTCAAGAGGAATTTTTCCCCTTCCCCGGTCGGCGCCGATTCGAGGCCGTAGTCTCGGGCGCAATGGCCGGCGCTGCGTTCTTCGATCTCGACAAGACGATCATCGCCAAGAGTTCCGTCTTGGCGTTCGGCAAACCGTTCTACCGCGAAGGACTGCTCTCGAAGCGCACGATCGTGAAGAGCATGTACGCGCAGATCGTCTACATGCTCGTGGGCGCCGACGAATCGAAGATGGAGGAAGTGCGCGAGGCGATGCTCTCGCTCACCCGCGGCTGGGACCAGGCCCACGTCGCGTCGATCGTGGCCGAGACCCTCGACGAGATGATCTCGCCGATCGTGTTCGCCGAGGCGCTCGAACTGTTTGAGGAGCACCACCGGGCCGGACGCAAGGTGGTGATCGTGTCGTCCTCGCCCGAGGAGGTCGTCACGCCGATCGGTCTGTTCCTCAAGGTCGACGACGTGATCGCCACCCGAGCCCGCATCGACGACGACGGTGCATACACCGGCGAGTTGGAGTTCTACGCGTACGGTCCGTTCAAGGCGCAGGCGATGCACGAGTTCGCCGAGCGGAACGGGATCGACCTCACCGAGTCGTACGCGTACTCGGACAGCGTCACCGACGTTCCGATGCT
>JBDUBS010000056.1:0-2072 GCA_040003875.1 Acidimicrobiia bacterium
GAGGCACGAGCGGCACGTGCCGCACACGGCGCGCCAGTTGAGGACGACGAAGTCGCCGGGCGCCACGCCGCGCACGTCGTCGCCGACGCTCTCGACCACGCCCGCGGCCTCGTGACCGAGCAGGAACGGGAAGTCGTCGTTGATCGCGCCCTCGCGGTAGTGGAGGTCGGTGTGGCACACCCCGCATGCCTGCACCTGGATCAGCGCCTCGCCCGGGCCCGGGTCCGGGACCCGGATCGTCTCGGTCCGCACCGGCTCGCCCTTCGCCCGCGCCACCACGCCTCGAACTTCGTGCACCATGCTCGCCTCCTCGGAACGTCGCAGTCCTCGAATGCTGTGTTCTATCTCACCCGCAACGTGGCGCGGATGGGTCGATGATCGGATCCGACGTGGGCACCCACCTCGCCGGAGACCGCTTCGAGCCGGGCGTCGATCCATATGTGATCGATCTGGCTGTGGGGTCGCCAGCCGGGCCAGGTGCGGCCGCGGACTGCGCCGCTCCGATGAGGGAGCGCGGCCCGGATCGGTGGGCCCCACATGTTGCAGTCGCCGGCGATGACCGACGGGTGCCCGCGTCGGCGGAGCTCGGTATCGAGCACCCGGAGCTGCGGCAGCGAACCCCAGATGCGGTGGGACGCGTGGATTCCGGCCACTGCGACCGTCGTCCCGTCCACGTCGATCTCGGCGATGATCGCGCGCCGCTGGTCGACAACGTCACCAGCGGTCTTGGGCACGAGCACGTTGGTGAACGACAGCACCGGGAGCCGCGAGATCATCACCAGTCCGCAAGTGCCCGGCGGACCGGCGGGCGGTCGCAGACGACGCGGCCGAGCGTGGTCGCGGTCGTTCATGAACGTCACGCCGTGGAGCGTCCCACCGATGCGCTCGGCGAGTTCGTCGACCATCGCGACCCGACCATGCGGTCGCCACGCTTCGGGCAGGACCAGCACGTCGGCGTCGAGCGCGAGGCACGCGGCGAGCGCGCCGTAGTCGTGTCCGCGCATGTCGACGCCCCAATGCAGGTTGAACGCGGCGACAGAGAACTCGGGCATGGGGAAATCGCAGGTTACCGGCCGGGTCTCGTAGTCTCCGGCGTCGTCGATTGCGGAGGTACATCACTATGTCGGTGAGCGGTTTCGATCTCATGGGCCAGGTTGCGGTGCTCACGGGCGCGGGCAGCGGTATCGGGAAGGCCACCGCGCTGACCCTCGCCGCGGCGGGTGCATCGGTCGTCGGCGGTGACATCGACGAGGTGGCAGTGCAGGCCACGGCCAACGAGATCACTGACGCAGGGGGTACCGCAGTGGGCCAGCGGACCGACGTGACCCAGCGGAGCGACGTCGACGCGTTGATCGACGGCGCCAAGGCGCAGTTCGGTCGCGTGGACATCGTCGGCAACATCGCGGGGGTCCCCCACAACAAGATGATCGCCGAGTGTTCCGACGACGAGTTCGAGCGCATCCTCGCCGTCAACCTCAAGAGCGTCTTCTACGGCTGTCAAGCCGCGCTGCGGGTGATGGGCGAGCAGGGTTCGGGCAACATCGTCAACGTGTCGTCGGGTGCGATCGACACGCCGGCGCCCACGCTTGCTTGCTACGGCATGACCAAGGCCGCGGTCGCAATGCTCACCAAGACACTCGCGTGGGAGGCCGGTCCGCTCGGGATCCGCGTCAACGCCCTCGCGCCCGGCGTGATCGAGACCAACTTCTCGCGGCACAACTTCGTCGACGAGGACGGCAACGTCGACCCCGAGCGACTCGAGAAGTACCGCAAGCGCTTCGGCGCGATGGCGCCGCTCAAGCGCGTCGGTTCCGCCCAGGACGTCGCCGACTCCATCCTCTTCCTCGTCTCCGAGCGCGCGTCCTTCATGACCGGCCAGATCCTCCGCCCCAACGGCGGCACCGCGATGCCCTGGTAGATCGCACGTCGGATCGAGCGACGTGCCGCCTGGGTGGCCGACCACCGCGGCGTTTGTCAGCTTGAGGACGCACAGCCGTCTCCAAAGTGACAAACGCTCAAGTTGGATCGAGGTGAGCGAGCAGACCTATCACCGTTGGCGGAACCAATACGGT
>JBDUBS010000047.1:0-2071 GCA_040003875.1 Acidimicrobiia bacterium
CGGTGAAGAGCTTGAAGTGGTGGATGAGCGCTTCCATCGACTCGTCGATGCGCGCTCGCGGCGGCGGCGTGATCTTCTTGTCCTGCACGCGGTAGTCGCCGCCCGGCACCATGTCCACGCACTGGCGGACGATCTTGATCGACTCCGCGATCTCGAACAGGCGGATGCGGTAGCGGTCGAAGCAGTCGCCGTTCTCGGTGTAGATGACGTCGAAGTCGACCTGGTCGTACGCGAGGTACGGCTGGGTCTTGCGCAGGTCCCATGCGAAGCCGGTGGAACGGAGGATCGGACCCGACGCCGACAGCGCCAGCGCCTCGTCCTTCGTGATGATCCCGACGCCCACCATGCGTTCGAGCCAAATCGGGTTGCCGGTGAGCAGTTCGTCGTACTCGCCGATGCCGCGCTCGACGAGTGCGCAGAGGTCGAGGCACCCCTGTTGCCAACCGTCGGGAAGATCGGCGGCCACGCCGCCCGGACGCACGAAGTTGTGGTTCATGCGCAGCCCGGTGATCGTTTCGAGAAGGCGCAGCGTCTCCTCGCGTTCACGCCACCCGTAGAGCATCATCGAGATCGCGCCGAGGTCCATGCCGTTGGAGGCCTGGAAGAGCAGGTGGGACGCCATGCGACTCAACTCGGCGAGGAGCATGCGGATCCAGACCGCACGTTCGGGTACCTCGACGTCGAGCAAGTTCTCCACTGCCATCGAGAACACCAACTCGTTGGCGATCGGCGACGCGTAATCCATACGGGTGACATTCGTGCAGCCCTGCACGTAGGTCAGCTGCTCGCCGGTCTTCTCCATGCCGGTGTGCAGGTAGCCGACGATCGGCTTGGCCCGCACGACGGTCTCGCCGTCGAGCTCCAACATGATGCGCAACACGCCGTGGGTCGAGGGGTGTTGCGGGCCCATGTTGATGATCATCGTCTGGCTCTCGCCCTCGACTTCAGGCCACGGCCCACCCGTCACGACGATCTCGGACTGTTGCGCGAGGAGCTGGCTGCCCTCGTCGGTCTGACGCTCGAGCCGCTCCTGCTCGATCTGCGCGGCCGTCTCCGTCATGGGCGCGTCGTCGGTCGTGTCGACGACCTCGTCCCCGTCCTCGTCACCCGCCTCCGGCTCCACGTCGATGGTCTCCACGTCGTCCGTCATCTCTCGTCCTCGTGCTCCCGCGGAGCGGGCCGGACGGGCCCCACTCCGCTGGTCACGTAGCTCGGCCGATGGGTGCGCTTCGCCGCGTTCATCGCGGGCCCGGGTCGCCTTTGAACGTGACCGGTACTCGCGCCGGTGCGTCGTCCTTGCGCAGCGGATGTCCGACCCAATCGTCGGGCATGAGGATGCGCGTCAGCTCGGGGTGGCCGTCGAACGTGATGCCGTAGAGGTCGAACACCTCGCGCTCGGCGAAGTTCATCCCCGGATAGACCGAGGTGATGCTCGCGATCGTCGGGTCGTCCGCCGGCACTTCCGCGATCAGACGGATTCGACGGTTGCGGGTGTGCGAGAGGAACCCGGCGACGATCTCGTACCGCTCGGGCGCGACGCCGTATATCTCGACCCGCTCGACATCGCCGAGGTGGTCGACCGCGGTCACGTCCATGCACGACGTGAACTCCTGCTCGTCGCGCAGGAAGGTGGAGGCATCGGCCCAGTGCACCCGGTCGAGATAGACGACGGCCTGGCCGTGGGACTCGTGGAAGACCGCACCTTCGAAGCGGTCGCACACGGCGGCCGCGACTTCGTCGTCGATATCAGGCCCAGAGACCACGGGCTTGTGCGCTTCTTCACGAGCTTCGTCGGTCTCGGGCGCGGCGGTGTCGGCCATCGAGTTCAGGCGCTCGCGGTCGAGCGGGTGGGCAGGTCGACGGGCACGCCGTCCTGCTGGGCGATTTCGATGCCGGCACCACCCGTGGGCGACGCGTCGCGCCGCTTGAGCAGCTCGCCGGTCCGGATCTGCTCGTGGAGGGTGATGATCCCATGGAGCAGCGTCTCGGGGCCGGGCGGGCAGCCCGGGACGTAGACGTCGACCGGCACGATCTGGTCGACGCCCTGCACGATCGCGTAGTTGTTGAACAT
>JBDUBS010000270.1:0-6866 GCA_040003875.1 Acidimicrobiia bacterium
CTTCACCGACGAGACGGGCGGCACCGGTACTTCATGCGACTGATCTCACAACGTCGCGTACCCGGCCGCGAACCCGGTCGCGCAGCCCCGTCCGAGGCCGATCGCGACCGGCGCGCGTACTACCGGGCGTGCGCGATCGGCGCGCTCCTCGCGACCGTGCTCTTCGTCGGCGCACTGGCGATGAACGGCGTCGGTTTCCACGGCAACGAGTACACCACCAACTTCCACACCGAACAGTTGCGCAGCTTGCTGCACCTTCATTGGGACATGCCTTCGAGCGTGCTCGGCATCGAGGGCTTCGCTCGCGGCGGCAAGTGGTACATGTACTACGGACCGTTCCCGGAGCTGTTCCGCCTCCCGTTCATCGTCCTGTTCCCGACGGTCGCCGACCGGATCACCCAATGGTCGATGCTGCTGGCGTTCGTCGTCGCGCTCGTCGCGGTGTCACGGCTGCTCTGGCGCATTCGTGGGTGGGTCGCATCCGGCCGCCTGACCGATCGACGCGAGCGAAGGGCGGCCGGGGCGCTGGTGTTCCTCGTCGGCGCCGGGTCGAGCCTGCTGTTCCTCGGTTCGAACGCGTGGATCTACCACGAGACCGAGATCTGGGGTGTGGCGTTGGCGCTCAGCGCGTTCGAGGCGATCCTCGGCGCAGTGGAGATGCCGACTGCCAAGCGGCTCACGATTGCCGGCGCGTGGACTACCGCCACGATCCTGACGCGCGGTTCGGTCGGGACCGGCCCCGCCGTCGCGCTCGGCCTCGTGGGGGTCGCCGCGCTCCTGCCGCGCGCGCGGCCGTGGCTGGGTCTGCCCACCCAGGTCAACCGGCGAGCGGCGGTGGGCTTCGTCGTCGCGGCGCTGATTCCCATCGCGCTGTACAGCGCGGTGAACTACGAGCGCTTCGGCAACCCGGTCGTGTTCCCGACTGCGAAACAGAAGATGTCGAACGTCAATCCGCAGCGGAAGAACTTCCTCGCCCAGAGCGGTGGTACATACTTCGGTCTCAAGTTCGCGCCCACCACCTTGCTCCAGTATCTGCGCCCGGACGCGTTGCGGTTCCAGCCGATCGCGCCGTTCATCGACTTCCCGACACGCGGCCGCGTCGTCGGCGGCGTGACCTTCGACGCATTCGAACCGACGTCGAGCATCCCGTCGTCAATGCCCGCGCTCACGGTGTTGGCCGTGATCGGACTGGGTGCGACGTTCGGCTCGCGTCGCCGGAGACTCGCTCCGATCCGGGCGCCGCTGTTCGGCTCGGCCATCGGCGCCGCGGCCGTCATTCCGTTCGGGTACATCGCGAACCGGTACCTGGCCGACTTCGTGCCGTTCCTGGTCCTCGCCGGCGTCGTCGGGTTCCAGTGTCTGTTCACGCCGAAGGTCGTCGACGAACCGACCGGCTCCGACGTCACGCCGTCCCGAACGCGTCGTCGACCACGCCGGCTCGTGCTCGTCGTCATCGCGGGGCTCGGGGTCTTCTCCGTTCTCGCCAACATCTCGCTGGCGGTCAGCTACCACTACACCGGGCCGTGGGCGCCGGAACACGTCAGCGCGCCGTTCCTGGCCGACGCGATTCGACTCCACGAGACGTTTCCCGGGGGGACGCCGACGGTCCACCACACCAACTCGCTGCCGTTCCCCCCACCCGCACGCGGCTCGCTCTACGTCGTCGGGGATTGTGACGCCGTGTACTGGTCCGCCGGCCGGATCCCGTCATTGGCGTGGAGTCCGTGGCATGGAGTCCAACGGGACAGCACGGCGGGCCGTTACGACTTCACGGTCGCCTTCCCGGCAGTGGCGCCACCACCGGGGACGACCGAACCCCTCGTGATCCGCGGGACGCCCGGGCGGTTCCAGGCGATGAGCGTGATCTACCTGCCCGGCAACTACATCCGGTTCGCATTCGCGTCCGAAGGTCACGCCGGCCTCCCGCACGGACAACAGAATGCCCGAGGATTCGTCACGGACAAGGTTCGCCGGTACGAGCCGGGTGCGCGCGTTCACATGGTGGTCGTCATGGACCCGAACAACGGCCAGGTCCGGGTCGAGTTGGGCAACAAGACCGTGTACCGCTTCTTCCAGGTCGAGCTGACCCCGCGCCAGAACTCCGAATACATCTTCCCCACGAAGACGGTGGCGTTCGGCCGCAACGACGACGGGTTGCCCATGCGTCCGGCGTTCAGCGGAACGCTCGTGCGCACGCGGACGCCGCGGCCCTCCTTGTGTAAGACACTGGGGGTCAAGTGACGCCTTCGCGAGCTTGACGTACCGGGTTGAACGTACGTTCGTAGGGCATACGGCGGTGGATTCAGCACGAGTTCAGCTTGTATCATTCCCGTCTCCACTGGAGCCTTCGGGCAAAGGACTCTGATGACCCTCTCCGAGCAACGTAGCGACACCATGGTGGATTGGGCCCGGTTGGAGGCTCTTTTGCCCGAGTTGGCCGCGACGCATGCATCGGTGTCGCCGTTCCCGTTCACGGTGGTCGAGGATTTCCTCGTGCCCGGCGCGGCCGAGCAGGCGGCGAGCGAGTTCCCGGACGGCGGCGAAGAGTGGATGGCCTACGTCCACTGGAACGAGCGCAAGTACGCGAACACCCGACCGGAGTCGTGGACGCCGCTCCTCCGCGAGATCGTGTTCGAGTTGCAGTCGCCGCGTTTCATCGACTTCCTGGAACGGCTCACCGGGATCGAGCACCTGATCGGTGACGACACGCTCGAGGGCGCGGGACTCCACCAGACCCGGCGCGGCGGGTTCCTCAACGTGCACGCCGACTTCACGGTCCATCCCAAGCAACGCACGTGGCGGCGCCGCCTCAACCTGCTGGTGTTCCTCAACGAGGACTGGCTCGACGAGTGGGGCGGCGCACTTGAGTTCTGGTCGACCGACATGTCGCGCGCGGAGCACAAGCTCGCGCCGCTGATGAACCGAGCCGTGATCTTCGACACCAGCTCGGACTCGTTCCATGGGTATCCCGATGCGCTCACGTGTCCCGAGGAACGCACGCGCTGCTCGATCGCGCTGTACTACTACACCGAGGAAGAAGCACCGTACGTGCGATCCACCGAGTACCGGGCCCGCCCCGGCGAACGGATGGGCGCGATTCCGATCTTCCTCGACAAGACTGCGCTCCGGATGTACGACGCGCTCAAGCGGCATCTCAAGATCTCCGATGCCGGTGCGAGTCGGATCCTGCGCAAACTCGATCGCCGGTCTCGACCGGACGATGAATAACCGGTCGGGCCGCACGGCTCGACCCGAATGCTGGGGGGACCAGTGAAGCGAATCGGAATTCTGGTGGTGGCGTACAACGCCGCCTCTACGCTCGCGTCGGTGCTCGACCGGATCCCGAGCGACTTCATGCCGCGGATTTCCAAGGTGATGGTCAACGACGACTGCAGCGCGGATCCGACGTACCTCGTCGGCCTCGGCTATCGGCAACTCCACGCCCATGTGCCGCTGGAGATCATCCGGCACGACGTGAACCTCGGCTATGGCGGCAATCAGAAGGCCGGATACAACTGGGCGATCGAGCAGGGACTCGACATCGTCGTCCTGCTCCATGGTGACGGTCAGTACCCGCCGGAGATGCTGGCGGACATCGTGGATCCGATCGAACGGGGCGAGTGCGAAGCAGTGTTCGGATCTCGGATGCTCGTGCCCGGCGAGGCCCGCAAGGGCGGGATGCCGTACTACAAGTACATCGGCAACCGGATCCTCACCGGGTTCCAGAACGGCGTCGTCGGTACCGATCTCTCCGAGTGGCACTCCGGCTACCGCGCGTACAGCGTCGAGGCACTCAAGCGGGTGCCGTTCAACGACAACGTCGACGGCTTCGCCTTCGACACCCAGATCATCCTCCAGTTCCACGAGGCCGGTCAGCGGATGAAAGAGATCCCGATCCCGACCTACTACGGCGACGAGATCTGTTACGTCAACGGCATGAAGTACGCGAAGGACGTCGTGAAGGACGTGCTGCGGTACCGGGCGCACAAGGCCGGACTCGGTACGGGTGAGACCGCCTTTGCGTCGCACCAGGAGTACGAGCAGAAGGTCGGCGACGACACGTCGCACGCCCGCATCGTGCAGTGGCTCGAACGCCGCCCGGCGAGCAAGATCCTCGACCTCGGGTGCGCGGACGGACGACTCGGCGAGCGGCTACGCACCCTCGGGCACACGGTGGTCGGGGTCGACCTCTCCGAGGCCGAAGGCGTCGCCGGACGCCTCGATGCGTTCGTGCAGGCGAACCTCGATCAGGGCATTCCCGACGAGGTCGGCGACGGCGTCGACATCGTGCTCGCGGCCGAGGTCCTCGAGCACGTCCGGGATCCCGGGGGGTTGCTCGAGCAGGCGCGCGCGCGGCTGAACCAGAACGCGTCGGTGATCGTCAGCGTGCCGAACTTCGCCCACTGGTACCCGCGGTCGCGTGTGGCCCTCGGTCGGTTCGATTACGACCAGCGTGGCATCCTCGACCGCGACCACGTCCGGTTCTTCACCCGCAAGAGCTTCGAACGGCTGCTCGAATCCGCCGGCTTCGCGGTGCGTCGCTCGGCGACGGTGGGCGTGCCCATCGAGACCGCACGGCTCGAGGGCGAAGCGGACGATCAGGGTCTCGGCATCGCCGGCAACGCGCAGCGCATCGCGGTCGAACTCTGGCCCACGATGTTCGGCTTCCAGTTTCTCTACGAGCTCGAGGCCGTCGCGGTCCCGAAGCAGACCTCGGCGGCGCCCGCCGTCGGCGCCGCCCCTGCGGCACCGCCCCAAGTTGCCTGACCCGACCACCAGTACGTCGCCGGATGCGGATGTCGCCGGTGACTCGTCGGACGCGGCCGCCCCGGTCACCGAGGATCGAGCGGCCCGACGTCGGTACTTCCGCGCCGCCCTGAGCGGAGGATTCGGCGCGGTCGGCGTGTTCGTCGCCGTCATGTGGAACAACGGTGGGTTCTTCGCCAACACCTTGTTCGGCGGGTTCTACGAGGTGCAGGCCCGCGCGTTCCGGCACTTCAACTGGAACATTCCGAACGGCTCGCTGGGCATCGAGGGATTCGTCATCCATCGTCAGACCTACGAGTACTACGGCCCGTGGCCGGCGTTGCTCCGCATGCCGTTGATGAAGCTGTTCCCCGGGATGAACGGCCGATGGACCCAGCCGTTCATGCTCATCGCGTTCATCCTGGCGCTGGCGGCGGTGACCCGTTTGGGCTGGCAGATCCGGACCTGGGTCCGAGGCTCGGGCGTCGGCGTCAGTCGGGCCGAGTGGTGGTGGACCGCGCTCTTCACGTTCGGCGTCGGAGCCGGGTCGGTCCTCGTGTTCCTGGGCAGCCAGGCGTGGGTGTACCACGAGGCCGAGGTCTGGGGGGCCGCGCTGAGCCTCGCCGCGTTCGCGGCGCTCGCCGAGTTCCTCGCCACCGCGCGTTGGCGCACGCTCGCGTGGGCGGGTCTCTTCGCGACGCTCGCGATCAACTCGCGTGCGTCGGTCGGGTTCGGTCCGATCGCGGCGCTGCTGGTGCTGGGCGCGGCGACGCTCCTGCCCTGGGCCGGACGGCGCTTCGGGCTCCCCGAGGGACTGGCGAACTGGCGCTCTCGGTTTCGCATCGGTGCCGCCGCCGGGATCCCGATCCTCACCTACATGTACGTCAACTACTCGAAGTTCGGTTCGCTGTTCGTGTTTCCGAGCAACAAGCAGATCTTCTCGCACGCCGGGGTCTACCGCCGCGAGATGCTGGCCCAGAACGCGAACAGCCTCTTCGGCTTGAAGTTCTTTCCCACCGCGGCAATCCAGTATTTGCGGCCCGACGCGCTGCGATTCCGGAGCCTGATTCCGTTCGTCGACTTCCCCGATCAGGCCAAGGTGATCGGCAAGCACGTGCTGTTCGACACGATCGAGCCCACGTCGTCGGTGCCGTCGTCGATGCCCGTGCTCGCGGTGCTCGCGTTGATCGGCATCGTCTGTCTGGTGTCACGGCGACGCGGGCGTGCGGTGGCGCCGGTGTGGGTGCTGGCAATCGGCGCGTTCGCCGGCGCCATCACGGTCGTGCCCTACTCGTACATTGCGCAGCGGTACATGTCGGACTTCGTTCCGCTGTTGGTGATCCTCGCGAGTGTGGGCGGCGCGTACGCGGTGCGCTTCATCGACCGCAAGCCGCGCTGGGCCGTCCCGGTGACGAGTGGGTTGGCGCTCGGTGTGGCGTTCGCGGTGTTCGTGAACGTGGGGCTCGCGTACTCGTATCACAACGAGACCGACCTGGTGCCCGAGGGCCAGCTCACGGACTACGTGAACTTCCAATACGAACTCCACCACGACTTCCCGGGGGGAGCGGCGCCGTACGTGCAGCGCGGGGCGGAGCTACCGCGCGTGCCGCGCGCGCGCGGGACCACCTTCGTGGTGGGTGACTGCGACGGCCTGTATTGGTCGCAGGGCAACGGATGGCCGCCGAGCGCCAAGTGGTACGCACTCGCGCGTACCGAAGTCACCGGCCGGTACGACTTCCGCGTGCAGTTCGCGGCGAAGAAGTATCCGTCGGTGCAGCCGATCCTCGTGCGGGGCACGCCGGGGTCGATCCAGGCGATCGCGGTGCAGATCCACCGGCGGATCATCCGCTTCGGGTTTTACGGCCAGGCGCACGCGAACTGGTTCGCACATCGGGACACCGGTCGGGACAAGCGGGGCTACCTCTGGGGACCGCGCCTCAAGTACTCGCCGAAGAAGAAGTACAACCTCGAAGTGGTGATGGACTCGAACAACGGGAAGGTCAGCACCGTGCTCAGCGGGTATTCGGCCTTCGTGTTCTTCGACTACGGCCTGACCACGCCGCAGCTGGCGAGCTTCGTCGTTCCCACCGATCGCATCGGTGTGGGCGTCAACCGGGTGG
>JBDUBS010000020.1:0-2064 GCA_040003875.1 Acidimicrobiia bacterium
CGAGGCCTGCTCGCAAGCGCAGACGGTCTCGATGTCCCGGGCGGCGTCGCGGCGGCGACAGCAGACCGGCACATCAGCGCACTGTACGACATCCCGCCGACGACCAGGTCAGATGAGTGCTTGCATCGAACTCGCCTGTCCGAGCACCGCTACGTCTCGTAGTTGCCGTAGCGGATCGGCGTACGGAAGCGGTGGACGTCGGGGTAGGTCTGCGATGCGATCCCCCGGCTCCGATTGCCCATGCTCGCGATCATCTCCCCGATCGAGTGCGCGTGATTCGCGCTCGCGAGATGCCGGATCTCCGGACCGAACTCCACCACGCTCGGCTCGTCGCGGTTGCCGTAGTCACCGAAGATCGGATAGATCGCCGCACCCGCCTGCACCGCGAGAAACAGGTCCTCGCGAGTTCCCGCGGCGAAGGGTTCCATCACCACGAACCCGTGCGCGTCCTTCGCGTCCCGCGAGCCGCTCCCGGCCTCGATGACGACGTTGCCGTGGTCGGAGGTCATGAGGTTCATGAACTCCTCGCGCGTACGGGCGTTCTGGCGCTTGCGGAAGTTGCGCACCCGACGGTTGAGATCCTCGTCGGTGATGTCACCCTCGTTGACCGCCTCGCCGCCGCTCACCGGGAACGTCTTCAGGACGTTGGCGACCGGGCGGAGGATGTCGTCGATCACGTTGAGGCCCATGACCTCGAGGTAGCCCAACAACCGTCCGATCATCAGGGTGGTGCGAGTGTCCAACCGGTCGAAGCCGCTCCGTTGCGCGGCGCGCGTGAGGTACCCGAGGTTGAACCCGACGTCCTGGAACTCGAGGTGGGAACCGACGAAGACGAACGCCTGGCCCGCCGCGAGCCGTTCGAAGAAGTTCTCCCGCTCGGTGAACTGCACGAAGGCATCGACGTTCGGTGGTGCGAAGTCGCCGTGGAGGATCTCGAGCAGACCGAGTGCGGTCTCGGTTTCGGCCGTCGACATCGCGCAGGACCGGAGGAACACCTGGTCGTGGTTGATCGCGTCGATACGCGGCTTGGCGTGCAATGCCTTGGCCGCGATCGGGTTGAAGATGCTCTCGAACTCGACCCCGCCCACGCGTTGGGCCGACTCGTGCAGCACGTGATCGAGTTGGCGGTGGACGCCGAACATTTCGTGCAACTGACCGGCGGCGGCGTGCAGGAGCCAGCCGTCGGGTCGCGGCGGGCCGTAGAAGGGGCGCTTCTCGTCGCCCATCAGCCAGGCCTGCCTGGTCCGAGTCGGATCATGTCGCGGTCCAGGTCCCGCGCGCATCGCGCCCGATGACCAGACCTTCGTCGCGCAGCTTTTTCAGATGTGAGTAGATCTGCTTCGCCGCAACGGGCTGGAGCGCGGCCGGCGTGTCCGTGTAGAGCGTGGCCAGCATTTGCTTGACCGTCGTCGGCCCCGTACGCACCAGGCCGAGCACCTGCCGCTCGCGTTGTCGACGATGCTTCAGGTACTCGTCGATCCGAGCACGTGGTTCCTCGATGAGCGCACCGTGGCCGGGCGCGATCGACCGCAGTCGCAGCGTGCGAAGCCGGCTGAGGGTGGCCATGTATTCGCCCATGTCGCCGCCGGTCGCCGGTGACACCACGGAGTACATCCCGCCGAGGATGGTGTCGCCGGTGAAGAGCATCCGCTCCTCCTCGAGGTGGAAGCACAGGTGGTTCGGTGCATGACCCGGCGTGTGCAAGACCTCGAGGCGGAACTCGGTGCCGTCGACCACGTCGCCCTCGCCGATCGCGCGGTCGACGCGCACCGACTTCTCCCGTTTCGAGAACGCGAGGATCTCGGCGCCGGTCGCCTTCGCCAGGCGGGTCGCCGCCGGTGCGTGGTCCGGATGCGTGTGCGTCAGCAGGATCCACCGGATGCGCTCCCGCATCGCACCTCCGACGATCGCGTCGACGTGCGGTTTCAGATCGGGTCCCGGGTCGATCACCGCGACTTCGTCGATGCCCACGAGGTACGTGTTGGTTCCCGGCCCGGTCATCGCACTCGGGTTGGCCGCGACGATCCGCCGGACCAACGGCGACAGCGCGCTCGGCACCTCGGG
>JBDUBS010000227.1:0-6842 GCA_040003875.1 Acidimicrobiia bacterium
GCGTCACGGCGTCCCCGACGCCAGGCGCGGGAACGCGAGCGGTGGGCGACGGCGTCGCTTCGGGATCGCGTCGGCCAGGAGCAACACATCGACGAGCCGTTCCGCACGCTGTGCGTCGGTGAGTGCTCGCGGGACCCGACCGTGATCGCGCGTGGCGACAGCAAGATCGAGTTCTGCGCCCGTGGCTGCGATCAGTCGCCGCAGCGTGGACACGGTCGGGTCCCGGCGTCCGTGTTCATACGCCGAGATCACGGGCTGACTGGTCCGGGCCCGCGTCGCGAGTTGGGCCTGAGTCAGGCCGGCGCGGGTCCGCGCTCGCATCAACACAGCTGCCGCATCCATGGTTCGAGTATATCGCTTTGTCTATGTCGCGCGCGCCATCGAGGCTGGACTTGACATTCTGATATCGGCATGTATTCTCGGAGCATGGCTCGGAACCGAACGACCGCCGACGTGTTCAACGCCATCGGTGACCAACACCGGCGCACGATCCTCGACACCATCGGCACCGGCGAGCTGGCCGTCGGCGAGATCGTCGCCACCGTCGGCCTGACCCAGCCCCAGGTCTCCAAGCACCTCAAGGTGCTCCGCGAGGTCGGGCTGGTGCGGTGCAGTCGCACCGGCCGTCACCGCCACTACCGGGTGAACGGTGCCGGCCTGCGCCCCATCGAGTCCTGGGTGCGCGGTTTCGAGACCTTGTGGAACGAACGCTACGACCAGCTCGACGATCTGCTCGTCGAGCTCCAACAGGAGGAGGACCGTTGATCACCACCCGTCATGGCAGCGCCACCGTCACCACGCCGTCGGATCGCGAGATCGTCATCACGCGCTCGTTCGACGCGCCGCTCGACCTGGTCTGGGAGGCGATGACCACTCCCCGACTGGTCCTCCGGTGGTGGGGACCCGAGTGGTGCCCGCTCGTCTCGTGCGAGATCGATCTCCGCGTCGGCGGGTCATGGCGTTACGTGTCAATCGCGGACGACGGCAGCGAACTCGGCTGGCACGGCACCTACCGCGACATCGAGACACGGTCGCGCGTCGTGTCGACCGAGGTGTTCGAGGGCTATCCCGACGCAGAATCGGTGAACACCATGACCCTCACGCACGCCGACGGAGTGACCACCGCGCGGACTGTCGTGCTCCACACGAGTCGGGAGAACCGCGACGGCCATCTCGAGTCGGGCATGGAAGGTGGGATGCAGGACACCTTCAACCGGCTCGACGACCTGCTCGGACGGGCCGACACCACCGCGGAGCGATTCCGACGCGTGGCCGGCCGGTTCACCGACCGGGTACTCGAGGTACCGGCCGACGCATGGGACAACCCGGCACCGCCCGACGGCTGGGTCGCACGGGACGTCGTGAGCCATATGGTGGAGTGGATGCCGGGACTCCTGGCCTCGGTCGGCGTCGACCTGCCCCCCGGCCCGCCGGTGGATGCCGACCCGGCGGCCGCCTGGATCCACCTTGCAGACGCGTTGCAGGCGCTCCTCGACGACCCGGCTACCGCGCCGCGCGAGATCACCCACGAACATCTCGGGACCGTCACCGTCGAGCACGTCATCGGAATGATCATGTTTGGCGACGTCCTGATCCACACCTGGGATCTCGCCCGCGCCACCGGCCTCGACGAGACGCTCGACCGGGCGATCGTGACCGAGATGCTCATCGGCATGGAGCCGATGGACGAGATGTTGCGTGCGAGCGGTCAGTACGGACCGAGGGTTGCGGTCGCCGACGACGCCGACGATCAGACCAAGCTCATCGCGTTCACCGGGCGGGTGCCGTGAGCGCCGCCGGGGCTACGCGAGGATCGCGCGGGCCTGCTCCACGTCCCGACCCATCTGGGTGACGAGATCGTCGACCGAGTCGAAGCGAACCTCGCCGCGGAGCCGTTCGACGAACTGGATCGCCGCGGGTTGACCGTAGAGGTCGCCGTCGAAGTCGAGAAGATGGGCCTCGAGAAGCGAGTACTCCTGCGCGTCGTAGAAGGTCGGCCTCCGCCCGAGCGAGATCGCACATGGTCGCCACGTGCGGTCGGCGCCTGCGAACCGACCCGCGTAGATGCCGTCGGCCGGCAGACACACGAGCGGTCCGAGCGCGACATTCGCGGTCGGGAAACCGAGCTCACGTCCACGCCGGTCACCCTCGACGACCTCACCGCGAACTTCATGGGGCCGACCGAGCAACGCCGCGGCGCCGGCGACATCACCCGCGGCAAGCCGGTGGCGCACCCGGGTGGACGAGTACGGCTCGTGCACGACGTCGGACTCCGGCGCGACGAGACCGAGACCGATCACCTCGAAGCCGAGGTCCGCACCCATGCGCTGGAGCAAGGCGACGTTCCCGCCGCGGTGATGACCGAAGTGGAAATCCGAACCGACGACGACGAGCCGCGCCCCGAGCAACCCCACCAGGACCTCGTGCACGAAATCTTCCGCGGTTTCCTTGCTGCGGCCTTCGTCGAACTCGAGCACGCAGACGACGTCGACCAGGTCCGCCTCCACCAACAGTTCGAGCTTGTGGTCGAGACTCGTGAGCAGACGCGGCGCCGTCTCCGGCCGCACCACCTGCGCCGGATGACGGTCGAAGGTCACGCATACCGCGTCGAGACCGCGCGCGTCGGCGAGCTCGTGGACGAGTCGGAGGACCTTGCGGTGCCCGAGATGCACGCCGTCGTACGCACCAATGGTCACCACGCTGCCGTCCGAGATCGACGCAGTGTCCTCCCCCACCCGCACGACCCTGGTCCCCGCACCGCTCATCGGTTCATTCTCCACCACGGGGGATCACGACGCTCGGCTTGAAGCCGGTCCCGCGCTGCTCGTAGACGGCGAGAAGGCCGCCGGCCGGGTCGAGCATCGCGTAGGGCCCGTCACCGGTGACCGTGACCATCGTGGCGTCGAACACCTTGCCGTTCGCGATCGCCGCCTCGCGATCCCCCTCGACCGTGATCGTCTCCATCCCGCGGAGCGCGCTCGCCGGCGAGAGGACGTGTGGGAGCGGATCGTCCACGAGGGCCTCGAGCGGGTTCGCGTCGTCGAGCGTGAACGCGCCGACGCGCAACCGGACGAGCGACCCAAGGTGGGCGTAACCCCCGAGCGCAGTACCGAGATCGGCGGCGAGGCTCCGGATGTAGGTCCCGCTCGAACACTCGACTGCGACCGTCGCGCGGGGGAAGGGGCCGGGTTCGAAACTCTCGATCACGAACCGGTCGATCTGCACCGGGCGCGGCTTGCGGTCGACGACCCTGCCTTCACGGGCGAGTTCGTGCAGGCGCTTGCCGTCGATCTTCAGGGCCGACACCATCGGCGGTATCTGCTCGATCGCCCCCCGGAACCGCGGGAGCACCGACTCGACCGCGGCCGCATCGAGGTCCGGCATCTCTTGGCGTGCGAGTTCCACTCCGGCCGCGTCGAGCGTGTCGGTCGCCACCCCGAACGACACCACGCCGCGGTACTCCTTGGTGGTTTCCTGGAGGAACCGCATGAGTCGGGTCACCCGGCCGAGACCCACGAGCAGCACGCCGGTGGCGTCGGGGTCGAGCGTGCCGGCATGGCCGATCCGGCGCTGGTGGGTTGCGCCCCGCAGCTTCGCCACGACGTCGTGGCTCGTCCAACCCGCCGGTTTGTCGACGACGAGCAGTCCGTCGATCACGGGTCCATCACTTGGCCGTGCTCGGACCGGCGTCAGAGCGACGCGCGGATGCGCGCCACGGTGGCGTCGATACCGTCGTGTGACGTGAACCCCGCGGCGAAGCGGTGACCGCCGCCGCCGTTCGCCGTGGCGACGTGCTCGACGTCGGTCGCGCCGACCGACCGCAGACTCACCTTCACGGTGCCGTCGGCTTCTTCCTTCACGACGCACGCAACGTCGGCCTCGGCGGTGCGGCGGATGATGTCGATGAGTCCCTCGACCTCTTCCATCGTCACCCCATGACGGGCCAGGAGATCTTGGGTGACGGCGGTCCAGACGAAGGACTGCTCCGGAACGAGCGTGGCGCCGGCGAGCGCCTCGCCGAGAAGTTTGAGGTACGCGAAGGAGTGTTCCTCGAACAGCGTGCGACTCAGCGTGCTCACCGGCAGGTCGAATGCGAGGAGTTCCGCCGCGAGGTTGAACACACCGCTCGTGGTGCTCTCGTACTGGAACCGGCCGGTGTCGCAGACCAGCGCGGTGTAGAGACAGAACGCAACGTCGTGCGTGAGGTGCAGGCCGAGCCGATCGATCAGCGCCCGCACGACCACACCGCTCGCCGCCGCGGTGGGATCGATCACGTTGATGGTGCCGTACCGTTCGTTCGACACATGATGGTCCACGACGATGAGTTCGGCGGCCGACTCTGCGAGCGGGCGCAGGTTGCCCAACCGGCTGAGCGCACCACAGTCGAAGGTGACCACGACGCCGAGATCGGCGGGGATGTCGGCGGGACGGGTGATGAGGTCGAGTCCGGGGAGGTCGCGATAGTGCGGTCCGATCACGAACGGCTCCGGGAACGTCGCGACACTCGAACGCCCGGCCGCAAGCAGCGCGTGATGGAGCGCGAGCATCGAGCCGAGCGCGTCGCCGTCCGGGGTGACGTGGCACATCAACGTGACGTGGTCGGCCGCGTCGATGGTCTTCGCGGCCCGTTCCAGGGCGGCCTCGGTGTCTTCGAAGTCCATGGTCACGTCCCTTCCTCGCGATCGAGGAGTCCACCCGTGTCATCGGCGCGAATCCCGTCGGCTTGAAGCGTGCGGAGGATCGCCTCGATACGTTCGCCGCTGGCGACCGACTCGTCCTCGATGAACCGGAGCTCGGGCGAGTACTTCATCCGGATGGACCGACCGATGTGGGTGCGCAGGTGCGGGCCGGCCGAGGCCAGGCCTGCCGCCGACTCGTCGGCGACGTCACCGCGGCGGAACACCGAATAGAAGACGTCGGCGGTCCGCAGATCGGAGGCGATCTCGACGCCGGTGATCGTGACGAAACCCAAACGCGGATCCGAGAGACGCTCGACCTCCTCGGCGAGACATTCCATGACCACCTCGTTGAGTCGAGCGACCCGCGGGTACTGCTTCGGGGGCTGCCGTGGTCTGGTCATCGGGTGAGTCCGAAATCGGCGGTATGCACTCAGCCATCATCGCACCCGGAGGCCACGCCGGTCAGCTTTGTGTCACCGGCGCCCGGCAGAGTCAGGGCGTGAGGACGATGACGGGGATGTCGCGATCGGTCTTCGTCTGGTAGTCCGCATAGTGGTCGTGGTCGGCCACGATCTTCGGCCAGAGGTCGGCTTTCTCGGTCGCGTCGGCGACGTGGGCGGTCATCGAGCGAGTGACGCCGTCCATCTCGACCTTGACGTCGGGGTCGGCCTGGAGGTTCAGGAACCAGTCAGGGTTCCGGTCGTCGCCGCCTCGGGACGCGACCAACACGATCGATCCCTCGAACTGCAGGGGCGACGTGAGCATCGTCGGCCGCGGCTGGCCACTCTTGCGACCGGTCGTGGTGAGTACCAGCACCGGCATCCCCGAACCCCGGCCGGCGACCCGTCCCTTGGTGAGGCGGAACAGCGGCCGGTGGATCGCGTT
Source organism: Acidimicrobiia bacterium (assembly GCA_040003875.1). GTDB lineage: Bacteria > Actinomycetota > Acidimicrobiia > IMCC26256 > JAENVU01 > JAENVU01. Next base: position 5,565 of record JBDUBS010000227.1, read on the forward strand.
GACCGTCTTGAACAGCGCGTTCGACGGCATTACGAAGCGGTCCGGGCGATCTCGCGGTCCTCGTAGGTCTCGATGATGTCGCCGGGTTTCACGTCCTGATACCCCTCGAGTCCGATCCCGCACTCGAAGTTGTCGCGCACTTCACGGACGTCGTCCTTGAAGCGTCGTAGCGAGGCGATCGAACCCTTCCAGATGATGGTGCCCTCGCGCAGGAATCGCACCTTCGATCCGCGGGTGATGACCCCGGTCCGCACGAAACAACCGGCGATCTTGCCGATGCGCGGCACGCGGAAGACCTCGCGGACCTCGGCCTCGCCGGTGACGACCTCTTCGAACTCGGGCTTGAGCATGCCGATGAGGGCGGCGTTGACGTCGTCGAGCACCTGGTAGATGACCTCGTAGAGGCGCATCTCCACCTTCTCGCTGTCGGCGAGGGCGCGGGCCTGACGGTCCGGCCGCACGTTGAAGCCGATCACCGTGGCGTTGGAGACGGCGGCGAGGTTGATGTCGCTCTCGCTGATCCCGCCGACCGCACGGTGCACGAACGACAACCGCACCTCTTCGTGCTCCTGGTCGAGCTTGCGGAGTGCGTCGGTGAGAGCCTCGAGCGAACCGTTGACGTCGGCCTTGAGCACGAGGTTCAGCGTGGCCGTCTCGCCCCGCTCCACCATGGCGAAGATGTCCTCGAGGCGGGCACCACCCGCCAGGATCATCGGGTGCGCCTGCGCGGCGACCCGACGACGACGGGAACGGGCCTCGGCGACGGTCCGGGCGACCTTCTCGCTCGGCGCCGCGCGCAGCTCGTCGCCCGCGAGCGCGACGTCGTCGAGGCCGAGCACCTCGACCGGCATCGACGGGCCGGCGTCCTTCACCTGGGAACCGGTGTCGTCGAACATGGCGCGGACCTTGCCCCAACCACCGCCGGCGACCACGGGGTCGCCGACGCGCAGCGTGCCGCGCTCGACGAGCACCGTCGCGACCGGGCCGCGGCCCTGGTCCAGGTTCGACTCGAGCACGAACGCCCGGGCCGGGGCTTCGGGGTTCGCCCCGAGCGGCGGGTCGTAGAGGTCGGCGACGAGCAGGATCGACTCGAGCAGCTCGTCGACCCCGATCCCGGCGCTGGCCGCGACCTCGTTGACGACGGTGTCGCCACCCCAGTCCTCGGGGATGAGCGCCTGCTCCACGAGCTGCTGCTTCACGCGGTTGGTGTCGGCGTTCTCGCGGTCGACCTTGGTGATCGCCACCACGATCGGCACCTCGGCCGCACGCGCGTGGTTG
>JBDUBS010000182.1:0-2054 GCA_040003875.1 Acidimicrobiia bacterium
CCCGGCCACACCCACGGCGGGCCACCGTCCGCGCTCATCACGCGCGCGGTCGAACATCACGAGCCGGATCCCGGGCTGGCGTTGTCACGGATCGTGTTCGACCTCGTACGTCCGGTCCCCCTCGCGCCACTCCGCGTCACGACGTCGACCGCTCGGCCCGGCCAACGCGTGCAGATCGTCGAGGCGTGTCTGACGTCGGCCGACGGCGTGGATCTCGTGCGAGCGCGCGCCCTCCGGGTACGCCGGACCCCGGACACCGTCTCGTCGCAGGCACCTCCGATCGAGCCGCTCGGATTCGTCGGACCCGCCGACGCGGCACCGGACGCGCGCGAGGGTCCGTTCCGACCGGGCATCACGCGGGGCATGGAGCTGCGGGCGGCGGTCGGGACCTTCGACGCACCCGGACCGGCCACGTACTGGTTCCGGCTCCGCGTCCCGCTCGTCGACGGCGAGGAGCCGACCCCGGCCCAGCGCGCCGTCATGGCCGCCGACTTCGGGAACGGCATCAGTCAGGTCCTCGATCAGCGGTATGTGTTCATCAACCCCGACCTCATCGTCCACCTCGAGCGGGAACCCGTCGGGGAATGGATCGCGTTGGCCGCCACCACCCGGATCGTCCCGGGGGCGGGCGCCGTCGCGGCCGGCGTGCTCCACGACGAGCGAGGCCGGTTCGGCCAGAGTGAACAATCGCTCTACATCGCCGCCCGTGACTGATCGCGACCACTGACCGTAGAGTCCGGTCGACCGAACGTCGAACCGTCTGCCGACCTGCGCAGATGCGGCGACGCGACGAGAGGAACGACCGATGGCTCGAGGTAGCGAGAGCGTGGAGATCGACCGGGGACCCGCAGCGGTGTTTGCCGCCATCGTCGACGTCACCCGCATCGGCGAGTGGAGTCCGGAATGCGTCGGCGCGCGTTGGATCGGCGATGCGACCGGACCGGCGGTGGGCGCGAAGTTCGAGGGCGACAACCGCGCCGAGGTGGCCGGCATCACCGTGAAGAAATGGACGACGACGTCCGAGGTGACCGAATACGTGCCGGATCGTGTCTTCGCGTTCAGCGCGGAGGGTTACACGACCTGGCGCTACGAACTGGAGCCACGCGGCGCGGGCACGCTGGTCACGGAGTCCTTCGAGTACAGCGCACAACCCGGCGCGCAGACATTCATCTACGAGACGCTGCTCCGCCGACCCGCCGCGATGCGCAAGGGCATGCGCCGGACCCTGGACCGGATCAAGGCGTCGGTAGAACAGTCCTAGCCCCGGCGGGACGCGGCGAGGACGGGACGACGTGGCGCGACACAGTGCCGGGCTGATACTCCACCGACCGGGCCCGGATGGCCCCGAGGTCTTGCTCGTGCATCCGGGCGGTCCGTTCTGGGCCAAGAAGGATGCCGGCGCGTGGTCGATCCCGAAGGGCGAGGTCGAACCGGACGAGGCGCCGCTCGCGGTCGCGCGTCGCGAGTTCACCGAGGAGTTGGGGCTCCCGGTGCCCGACACCGATCCGTGCCCACTCGGCGACGTCACCCAGGCCGGCGGCAAGGTGGTGACGGCGTGGGCGGTGCGCGCCGACCTCGACGTGACCACCATTGTCAGCAACACCTTCGAGTTGGAATGGCCGCCCCGGTCGGGCCGGATCGGGACGTTCCCCGAGGTCGACCGGGCGGCGTGGTTCGAGATCGCCACCGCGCGCGCGAAGATCAACATTGCGCAATCCGCGTTCCTCGACCGGTTGCCGCCCACGGGGTGACCCGGGCGCGGGCGGCCCACGTGCTCGACTGCACGGATGCTGCACCGCCGTCACGGACTTCCCGACCTCTGGCCCACGATCGTCGAACAGAACGTCGCCGTCTGGGCCCTCCTCGACGACGGCGACCGCGATGCGATGGCCGCAGCGGCCGACTGGCTCCTGCGCCACAAGCATTGGGAAGCGGCCAACGGGTTCGAGCTCACCGACGAGATCACCGTCACCATCGCGATGCAGGCCGCGCTCCTCGTGCTCGGCCTCGGGGTGGAGGAGTACCGCGAGGTGAGCGCGGTGGTCGTCTATCCG
>JBDUBS010000637.1:0-2050 GCA_040003875.1 Acidimicrobiia bacterium
CACGCCGGCGTGACGGACGAGTCCCGCGTCTTGGAGTCGGCGCATGCCGTCCATCTGTGACGTGAGGGAGACGGCCGGGTTCGGCCAGTGCACCTGGTAGAGGTCGATGGTCTCGACGCCGAGCCGGAGCGCGGAGAGACGGCCGTGGTCCTCGACGCGTACCGCCGTCGGCCAGGCGGGGGTCACCTTGGTGGCGACGAACGCGTCGGCTCGCCGGCCTTCGAGCGCCCGCCCGACGATCGTCTCGGAGACCCCGTGCGCGTACGCCTCGGCGGTGTCGATGAGGTTGACGCCGAGATCGAGCGCGGTGTGAACGAGCTCGACCGCGGTCTGGCGCGCGTAGTCGATGCTGTAGCCCCAGTCCTTCGAACCGAACTGCCAACACCCGAGCCCGATCGCGGAGATCCGGCTGCCTTCGACCTCGACGAACTTCATGCTCGGCTCCTTCTGTCGGCTTGGTGCGCGGCGGCGACTCGGATCGCGACTCGAATCTCGATTCGATCAGATTCGGTCGGGGCCGTTCCAACGGACCATCACCAGGGTGGCGTCGTCGGCGAGTTCGGCGGCCCGGTACTCCAACACCGAGTTCGCGATGTGGCGCACGACCTCCTCGGGTTCCTCCTGGTCCGAGGCGTGCCGACCGACGTGATCGATGAGTCGCTCGATTCCGAACATCTCGCCGCCGTTGACCCGAGCCTCGACGACGCCGTCCGTGTAGAACAGCACGCCGTCGCCCGGCTCCAACGCGACCGTCGCCACGCCGGGTGGGTCGTTGCGACCGGCTCCGGCTGCGATGCCCCACGGCAACGTCGGCGCACACTCCAGCTCGCCCACCACTTGACCGCCACGGACGAGCAGAGGAAGGGGGTGGCCGGCATTCGTCCACTGGAGCTGGCCCGTATCGACGTCGAGCTGGCCGAGCTGGCCGGTGGCGAAGGTGAGCTTCGGCCAGTACTGAGCGAGCACGCGCTCCAGCTGTTGGTGCATCGAATCCAGAGACTGACCTTCGCGACGGTCGTGGCGGTAGCACCCGGCGATGAGCGCGGACACCAAGGCAGACGTCACGCCGTGACCCATGGCGTCCACGATCGCGAAGTCGAGGACCGAACCGTTGAGCGCGTAGTCGAAGAAGTCGCCCCCGACGTCGTACGCCGGTTCGATGAGGCCGGTGATCACCACGCCCGCCGTCTTGAGCACGAGCGGAGGCAGGATGTCCCACTGCATGCTGGCCGCGAGCGACAGCGACCGTCGGCGCCGATACAGACTGTAGAAATCGGTGGTGCGGGCGTGGGTTGCGATCAGGTAGCCGGTGAGGAGGCCCGCTTCTTCCGCGGCTTCGATCGCGTCGTCGCGTGCTTCGGTGAAGCCCAGGGCCACGACCCCGGTGCGATCCGTGCCCTCGACGATCGGAGCCCATACCCAGTGCCCGTCCGAGCGCTCGGCCGTAGCGCACGTGCCGCTGACGAAGGTCCGCCCGGCCAAGGAGCTGTCGACCGGTTCCGAGTGCGGCACTGCACGGTGCGGGCTCCGGTCCGGCAGCGGTTCGAGGGTGGTATGAGCGAAGTCGACGAGATAGACGATCACCTCGGTTGCACCCATTGGCGCCGCGGCGCGGCGAAGGATCTCGGGAATGGAATCCGGCGCGTCCCGCGCCGCACGCAACGCGAGTTCAAGATCGAGACGAGACACGCGCCCGACCATAACCGGGCAGAAAAATCACGGCCGGTACGGGTCCGCCGGCGACCCCGCCGGTTTGTCAGTCGGGCCGAGCGGGTACCCGCGAACGCGTGCCGACCGCACCCGTCGGCCCGACGAGGAGTGCCGGGATGAGCGAAACCACCGAACAGGACCACGAAGAGCAGCATCCGGTGCGCTCCGTCGGATCGACCATCCGGATCGTGCTGGGCCTCGTCATCGTCGCGGCGATCGTGGCCTTGGCCGTCGACAATCAGGACAAGACACGCGTCGGATGGGTAGTCGGCGATACGCACGCCCCGTTGGCGCTCGTGCTGGCCGCGACGGCGGCGGCGGGCGCGATCGTCGGATGGCT